>PWPP01000110.1 GCA_003558625.1 Syntrophomonas sp. | reverse complement strand
TTTGGCCAGGATGGCGGCTCCCAGCGCCCCCATCAGCCCATACTGGGGCGGGATTATCAGGCGGGTCTGTAACACCTTTTCGAAGGACCTGACCAGTCCTTTGTTGGCGGCGACGCCTCCCTGAAACATGATGGGACCAAGGATTTCCTTGCCCTTGGCCAGGTTGTTTATGTAATTCCTGACCAGGGCATCGCATAATCCGGCGATGATGTCTTCGAGGTTATACCCCAATTGCTGTTTATGAACCATGTCCGATTCGGCAAACACGGCACAGCGCCCCGCAATCCTTACCGGATTGGAGGCATCCAGGGCCAAATCCCCGAACTCCTCGATGGGAATCCGCAGCCGGTTGGCCTGCTGGTCCAGAAAGGAGCCGGTACCGGCTGCACAGATGGTATTCATGGCAAAATCACTGACTATACCCTGGCGCAAAAGGATGATTTTGGAATCCTGGCCCCCGATTTCGATGATGGTCCTGACTTCCGGATTGATGTGGGTAGCAGCAACGGCATGGGCGGTGATTTCATTTTTTACGATGTCTGCGCCCACGGCAATGCTGATGAGATAACGCCCGCTGCCCGTGCTTCCCACTCCGGCAATGTGGAAATCCTTTCCTGCTTTCAGGCCCAGCTGATACAGTCCCTGTTGGACTGCCGCAATCGGTTTTCCATCGGTGCGCAGGTATTCTCCCATGATAAAATTCCCTGCTTCATCCACGATGGCCAGGTTGGTGCTAACCGATCCCACATCAACTCCCAGGTATCCTATTCTCATATTACCTTCCTCTCCGGCTTTCTTTACTGATGCGTTTTCTCTCCAAAAGATCCACAAACGCTTCCAGTCGGGTCTGAACGCCTGCCTTTCCTGTCTGTTCATCAATAAATATCGTTAATACCGGAATATCTAAATCGCGGCTGACCCGGGGCAGTATGCTTTTGGCCACGATTTCGGGTATGCAGCCAAAGGGTGCCAGCTGCACCACCCCGTCAAACCCGTGTTCGGCATATAACACCGTTTCCCCCACGCTGTTGGCCCCGTGGCCCCCGATCGGGGCTTCATTCAAATAGGGCCGGGCTTTGGCATATATATCCCCCTCTAAATCCACAATAGTGCTGGTGCGGGCATAGGTGGTCAGGTAGATGGAGCGGTTGGTCTCCACCCCCATCTCCCCCAGCATGATTTGGATGTAGTGGTTGGCGGCGGGTTCCAATACCACATAGATTTCCCCGATAATCCCGATTTTAATGGGCCTTCTGGTGCGGTCCAGCTCAATGCTGTCCAGGTGTTTCAGCCCCTCTAATCGGCCCGTTTCCACCTCTTCCAGGGTATCGGCCTGGTCCAGCCTCTCCAGGGCCTTCCACAGGGTGCGGGTGGTTTGGCCCCGGTTTATTTCCAGGGGCCGCAGCTCATGGGAGCGCATTTCTACATCATCAATGGCAATGAGTTTTTGCCAGGCCACCTTTAAGACCTGTAAAAATGCGTGCAAAGACAAACCGCTGGAGGATTTGATCCAGTACAGTTTTTGAAAGAAATCCTTTAAATCACACAGGGGGGGCTCAAAAGCCATGACCCTGATGTTTTGATCCAGTTCATCCAGCAGGTACTGGTGCATGACCCAGTAATAACCGGCGCGGCAGGGCCCCATCCCCCCGGAGGTGATGATGAGTTCCGCGCCCATTTCCGCCACCTCTAAATAGGTGCCGGTTAAGAGTTTAAAGGGAATACAGGCGAATTCGGGGGAATGCTGTACCCCTAAATCCAGAGTCCTTTTGCTGGGTTCAGGGGGAACGATGCACTCATGTCCCAGGTTTTCCACCAGCCATTTAAAGGCAATATACGAGTATCCCATGCGGGGAAAACTTATTTTCATCGTTTGTCCCTCCGGTAGCGCAGCATGTCCAAAAAGGCTTCCACCCGGGTCCTGACCCCGGCATCTCCTGAATGCTCGTCAATCATTATCGATAGATAAGGTTTCTGGCTTCTCTTTTTAGCCTCGATCTCGATGAGGCGGTCTACCATGGAATCCGGGCCGCAGGCAAAGGTGGTCACATGAATAATGCCGTCAATCTCGGAACGCCGCAGGTAATGCAAGGCCCCGTATACTACCTGGTTGGAAAAATACCAGAACATATTCTTGGGCAGGGTTTCGGCTTCCCGCTCCATTTGGGCCTGTGTCAGCATTTCCTGGGTAAAAACCCGGCCTCCCTCTTTTTGCAGCAATTTTAACAGACCCGCGTTGATATAGTGGTCATAGACGGCATAAGGATAGCCTACCAGGGCAATGTTTAAGTCCGGCTTGGGCCCCGTTTTTTCAGGAGTCGTGGTCTTGTTTTTAAACAGCCGTTCCTCGGCCTCATCGGGGAGCATTCCCTGGCGCTGGAGGGCTTGGTACTGTTCCTGTAAAGCCTGCCCCCTTTTATAGGCCCGGGTGATTTCAGGGCCCTGGTTGCCCAGGGATGCTCCGATTTCCCGGCAAACGGCAGCCATTTCATTTTTGCCTTTTTTTAAATCGATGCGGGTATCAATAATTGGGGGAATATTCTCCATGGTGGCCCGGATCATATCGGGCAGCCCCAAAAATTTGGGACAAAAGGTTTCCGTGCCAAAATCCCCCCCTTTTCTCATGCTGACCAGGCGGGGGCAGAAAAGATAGTCCACCCGGTCCGCAAGCTGGGCTACATGGCCATGGTAGATCTTGATGGGGATGCAGGCATCATTAACGGCCTCCTCTACCCCTTTTTCTACAATGGCTTTATTGGTCACAGGTGATACCACAACTTCATGACCCAGTTCGGTGAAAAAACCCTTCCAGAACGGAAAGAAAAGAAAATACTCCAGGGTTCTGGGTATTCCTATTTTAGACATACGGCCTCCACATCATTTATTTTTCCGGCAGTAAAACCCGGCCATCCCCAATTCGGCGGGTAAAGCGAATCCTATCGTAATATTCTACCAAAGGCAGGGCAAACTTGCGAGTCGTATTAAAAAGATCCCGGGCCTCGGCCAAGGTCATTTCCGGCTGGGCTGCAAAAAACTGTCTCATCATCTCTTTCCCCTGTCCGATGACTTCCCGGGCAAAAAATATCCCTTCCGTGACTTTGACCACGTCTCCCTGTTCCAGCATGTAGGTGAAGAGTTCCTGAAAGTCTTTCTCCCCCATACCGGTTTCTTCCCTTAAAGTTTCCGGGGATGGGGGGACGAAACCTTCCCGGACCAGGGTATTACGGATCTGTTCCCGGGCTTCTTCCTGGAGCGGGGTCAGGCTGGGTGTAAACCCGGACAGGCGCAGAAAATTGCCCCGGCCCTCCAGGCGGCCATTTTTTTCCAGGTGCTTGAGCAGGTTGTTGAAATCTTTGGCTGCCAGGCGGGGGAATAACCGGCTGCGCAGGTCTTCCTTGGAGTAGCCCGGGCGCAGGGGGTTTTTCCGGTGAAACGCATCCAGGGTGACCTGGATTTTGCCATAGACCTGGTCCACCCCCTGGCAGCTGATATAGGTAGCCGGAGTGGCACCCAGCAAAATAGCTTTTTCATCCTGCTGCAACTGCTGCAGTTCGGCCATGACCTCCTCTTCACCGGCACCAATTTTTTTGATCAGCTCCTCCAAAAGCACCGGGTTTTCTTTTTTGGTTTCCAGTTCCTGCAGGACATGGTCGTAGAGGCTGCCTTCTTCTTTTACCGCCAGCTGCTCCAGAACATCTTCCCGGAACCGTTTCTGTTTGGGGGCATTGCCATCGATGACGATACCTCCTCCGATGGTGGTCACCGGGGAATAATAGCGGATGACAAAGGGATCCCCTTTATAGGCCACCACCGGCTTTTCCATAACCAGCTGGGCAAAAGCCTCCTCCCCCGGCAGCAGTTCATCCCGGTCTAACAATACCACCCGCCCCAGGCACTCGTCCGTTCCCAGGTGAAATCTGACCCGGTTCCAGTTCTTCAGGGTGCGGGGGCTAGAGCTTAGAAGTCTCAGCTTGGTGTCAATACGGAAGGTGGGAGTTAGAAATCCCGGGGTGGCCAGCAGATAGCCCCGTTTGATATCGGCCAGGTCCACCCCCTGGATATTGACCGCCACCCGCTGCCCGGCATAGGCTTTGGTCACCCGGTCATTATGGACCTGAATATTGCGCACTCTCACCGGCTTCTGCAGGGGCATCAATTCCAGCTGGTCTCCCACCTGAATCTGGCCTGACCACAGGGTTCCCGTTACCACGGTGCCAAATCCGGCCACGGTAAATACCCGGTCTACCGGCAGGCGCATGTGGCCGAAAGCCGGCTTTTCCTCTACCTCTTCGGCAATCTTTTCCACCCAGGCGATGACCTGGTCCAAACCCTCTTTTTTCAGGGCGGATACGGGGACAATGGGGGCCCCCCGGAGGATGGTGCCGTCTATAAATTCCCTCACTTCTTCTTCCACCAGCATCTGCCATTCCTCATCTACCAAGTCGGTTTTGGTCAGGACCACCACGCCTTTTTCCACTCCCAGCAGTTCGATGATATCCATATGCTCTCGACTCTGGGGCATGATGCCCTCGTCTGCTGCCACGGTGAAAAGCACCAGGTCCACCCCAAAAGCTCCGGCCAACATGTGTTTAATGAAGCGCTCATGGCCGGGCATATCAATGATGGCCGCTTTCTGGCCCCCGGGGAGTTGAAAAGGAGCAAATCCTAATTCTATGGTGATGCCCCGCTGCTGTTCTTCTTTTAGGCGGTCGGTGTCTACCCCGGTCAGAGCTTTGACCAGGGTGGTCTTGCCATGATCTATGTGGCCGGCTGTTCCGATAATAATTCTTTTCATTTCTCTTTCCCCTTGCCTTCCCTAATACAGGACCTCTTTTATCAGCGCCGCCAGGATCACATCATCCCCGGGCAAAAGGGTCCTGACACTGATGAACATTTTGTTGTCCCGGTTCCGGGACAACAGCGCCGGGGTTTGCCCTCTTAACCGCCGGCTCACTTCCTCCAGTTTCAGGGAGGAAAAACCGATCTCGATACCGTAACCCGGAAGTTTGTAGGTAGGATAGGCTCCTCCTCCCACCATGTCTTCCACCATTACCACCTGCAATGAGGCGATGAAATCATTTTTTTCCCCCAGCTGGTCCTGCAGCAATCGGGCCAGGCTGTGAGCCCGGCTTTTAAGCTCACCGGCTTCGGCGGTCAGCATCTTTAATGCCGGGATGCGCCGGGCGGGATCCAGTTCCAGGTATTCTAAAAGCGTTCCTTCCAGGGCCGCGATGGTCATCTTGTCCACGCGCAGGGCCCGGGTCAACTGGTTCTTTTTCATTAACTCGATGTGCTTTTTCCTGCCCAGGATTATACCTGCCTGGGGACCGCCCAGAAGCTTATCCCCGCTGAAGCAGATGATGTCTGCGCCGCTGGCTACGCATTTCTGTACCGTTGGTTCTTCTTTAAGGCCCCATTCCCCCAGATCATACAAAATACCGCTTCCTAGGTCCTGCATGACGGGTATATTGTTTCGCTGTCCCAGCTGCACCAGTTCTTCCAGGCTAACTTCCTGAGCAAACCCCATGATTTTATAGTTGGAGGTATGGGCGGAAAAAAGGAGACCCGTCTGTTCATTGATAGCCTCTTCATAATCGGCGCTATAGGTTTTATTGGTGGTGCCGACTTCTATTAAACGGGCTCCGCTCTGTTTCATGACTTCGGGAATGCGAAAAGCCCCTCCGATTTCGATCAGCTGCCCCCGGGAAACAATGACTTCCCGGTTTTTGGCCATGGTATTCAACCCCAGCATTACCGCCGCGGCATTGTTGTTGACCACCAGGGCGCCCTCGGCTCCCGTCAGCTGCAGCAACAATTGTTCGATGTGATCATAACGGCTGCCCCGCTCCCCGCTGGCCAAGTCGAATTCCAGATTGTTATAGTGCATGGCCGCTTCTTTTACATAGTCTAAAGCCCTTTCTCCCATGGGAGCCCGGCCCAGGTTGGTATGCAGCACCACCCCGGTTCCGTTAATTACTTTGCGCAGGGAACCGATTGTGGCCCGGTTTACCAGCCCCTGGACCCGGTCCAGGATTTGGCGGCGCAGGAGGTCTTTGCCCACCTCTTGGTCAACCGCCTTTAAATCCTCCCGAACCTGGTCCACCGCTTTTCGCACCAGGTCCAGGATCAAGTCGCGTTTATAGATGGCAAGCAACCGGCTGATCTCCGGCTGGCTGATGATCTCGTCGATGCCAGGTATCTGGCGCCATTTGTTCATATGAACCCTCCCCAACCCTTTCCTGCGTCTCGCTGTATTATTTCATTTATTATAGTATATTATGATGGCCCATGGCTTTTTGGATTGCTGCCCGGATGCGGTCAAAAATAACCCATTATTCCTTAAATGGTTTATTCGCTGCATCAAACCATCCCAAACCGGGCGAGATTAATGGTGTAAAACTCCGATCGTATAACCTTTGCTTCACACCTAGAAAGAGCCTCTGTTTATTCCCGGCAGGGCGTGCAAAGCAGATGATAAAAAGCAATTCATCAACCATTTTTGCCTAAATATGGCGCGGATCATATTCACCTGCTTTAAATACAGGAGAAGTTGCCCCGGTAAGTGTTAAGATCTGTAGATATGATCTCTATAACGTTTCATAAATGCACCACCTCTTTGATTCCATCTGCGCATTCTCATCCCTGGGAAAAGATTTCTATGTCTCAGGGATGAGAATGCGCGGTTAGAAAAATTACCCGCAATGCCTATACGAAATGAATCTTTTTAGCACTAAAACCGAAAACCTCTTTCGCCATTAATGTTCATCCCCTAATCGCATCACGATCACAATATACGTATATTATCACTACATTAATCTGTGTTTTAAAAATTCCTTCGGACGTTTACCCGAACAGGCCTCAACCTGTTCAGGCATATCTATGCCATGCGGGCTATCTGCCGCCTGAAGAGCCCGATTCACAAAAATTCCCGGCCTTTCTTTAGCAGCCGGGGACTTGATCTGCCGGTTACTGGAGTATGATGTTTCCCGGCATGATGAAATTTTTTATCTGTTCCGTCTATATGGTTCCGGGTCTAAGGCTCTTTAAGGGGCGGAACTTCTTTCCCGGGGCCCGGGCCTTCTTTTTTGGCGACCGGAAGTAATCCGGTTTCCGGTTTCGTTTCCCGCCCCATCTTGGAACTCCCGGACAAAATTCCGCCTTCCTCAATGACCAGGGCCGCGCAGCGGACATCGCCATGGATGGCTCCGGTCGCGGTGATGGTGATTTTTTCGGATGCAGCCGCATTGCCGTTAATGGTTCCCGCCAAAAGCAGGTTTTTCACTTTTACTTCGCCCTTGATCTTTCCCTGTTCTCCCACGATCAAGTCTCCGGCTATGCTCAGCTCCCCGTCTACCGTGCCATCAACCCGGATGGACTCCCGGGAGTTTATGATCCCCTTCACTTCGACCCCGGCTGAAATAAAGCCCTGGATATGATGTTCACTGTTCTTTTTTTTGCCTAACATGGTTCCTTCCACCCTTTCTCTGCGTTCCTGCCGTTGCGCTGGACGGTTTCCACCCCCGGTTTCAGGGTATAAGGTCTACGGCTGCTGTGGCAGGTATATAAGCGGGTCCTGGGGCGTGCCGTAGCAGTAAACGGAAAAATGCAGGTGGGGACCGGTACTAAGCCCGGTAGTACCCATTAAGGCGATAACATCACCCTTTCGGACTTCCTGCCCTTCTTTAACCAGCAGCCTGGAATTATGGCCATACTTGGTGGTAAAACCATACCCGTGGTCAATCATGACCGTCCGGCCGTATACGCTCATCCACCCGGAATATATGACCTTTCCATCGGCAGCGGCCAGGATATCCGTTCCCGGCTGGTTGGCTATATCGATGCCGTCGTGAAAGGCCTGCCCACTACCCCCGAAAGGAGACCGGCGCCAGCCAAAACCTGATGTTATGCTGCCCTCGGCCGGGAACAGATTGGGCAGCGCCAGGTAATACTTCTCAGCGCCCCGGACCCGGGTCTGCAGGTCTTCCAGCTCTTTTTCCATCCGGTCCAGGTCCGTTTGCAGCCGATTCAGGTCCGGTAAATCGAGCTCCCCTTCCCCGGCTGCCTCCGGATCATAAGCCCGGTCCCATCCCCCCTGACCTCCCCGAGAGGTTGTCTCCACCCGGTCCCCGGACGGGGGTTTGAGTCCCATCATCTGTTTGATCTCATTTTGCTTTTGTTCGATAACGGCTCTTTGGTTTTCAAAATCCCGAATCTCCCGGTTCAGGTGTTCTATTTCTTGCTGCTGCTGGCGAACACCCTCCTGCAGAGCCCTCACCTGGCGGATTTCACCCTGGCTGGATAGGTAGACATAGGTCAAAATCATGACTGAAAGCAGAAATCCGATCAGGGCTGCGGCCGACCACTTCACATATTTGGAGGGAAAACCCAGGTTGATGGGATAAGCGGTTTTCCCCGGGATCAGAATCAGGGTCACATGTTCCTCTTTGCCCCTGCCGGCCAGAGCCTGCAGTCTCTTTTTTATATTCATGGCATAATCCCCTGGTCTTAGTTTTCGGTTCAAAGACCAAACCCAGAATTACTGCTTTTCAAAACGGGTGTTCTTTTGCTTTAATAGGGTTAAGCCTTTTTGCCGAAATGGTTTTTTGTAATCATATCAGGATTCGGGAAGCTTGTAAATTCTTTCGTGGCCCTGGCAGATAAAGGAGGATAATATGAACCTACTATATTTTGACTGTTTTTCCGGTGTTTCCGGTGATATGATGATCGCAGCTCTGCTTGACTGCGGTGCTCCCTTTGCCGGTTTGCAGGAGGCAATTGCCGGCCTCGGTCTGGGAGTGGAGCTGCAGCAGGAAACCAAAGTGGTACAGGGCATCCGCTGCACCGATTTCCGGGTCTTGCAGCACCGCCAGCCTCCCCTGCGTCATCTCCCCCAGATCCTTAAGATCATTGACTCCAGTCCTTTGTCTTCCGGCATCAAAGAGCCTTCGGCCCGGGTTTTTGAGCATTTGGCCCGGGTTGAAGCTCGAGTCCACGGGATGCCGGTGGAAAAAATACATTTTCATGAAATCGGGGCCGCGGATACCATTGTGGATATTGTAGGCACCTTTTACTGCCTGAAGACCCTGGCCGTAGAACGGGTCTATGCCTCCGCCCTGCCCTGGAGCCGGGGCTTTGTTGACATCAGCCATGGCCGCTATCCCCTGCCGGCCCCGGCTACAGCCCTTCTGCTGCAGCACCTTCCCTGCGTGCCCGCCGGGGTAGAAATGGAGCTGGTCACACCCACCGGAGCCGCCCTGTTGGCAGAAATGGTCAATGTCCGTGAATCCCTGCCACCTTTTGTGCCCACTGCCGTTGGCTATGGGGCCGGAAAAAAGAGCCGGCCCGACCGGGTGCCCAACTTGCTGCGGGCGGTGATCGCCACGGGGACACCCTCGCCGCATCTGCCACCGTCAGAAACCGTGGCGGTTCTGGAAACCCAGGTCGATGATATCACTCCGGAAATGTTTACCTACTTATACCATCTGTTTATGGCCCGGGAGGAAACCCTGGATTTTTTCACCACCCCTATCATCATGAAAAAAAACCGGCCCGGATTCCTCCTCACCCTGATTGCCCGCCCCGAAGGGGCCGAAACGCTACAGGCCCTCCTCCTGCAGGAAACCCCCTCCCTGGGCGTAAGATCCCAGGTGCAAAAACGGCGGGTGCTTCCCCGGCAGGAAGGGGTGCTGGCAACCCCCTGGGGCCCGGTGCGGATCAAGACTTCCAACCTGTCCGGATCGTGCGTCCGGGTGAAACCGGAATTTGATGACTGCCAGCGCATCGCCCTGGAACACGACCTGCCCCTGATGGAGGTTTATGCCACCGTCTCCCGTCTGGCCTGGGAACAGGGGGGCCGGGGGCCTGGTTAACGCCCCTGCTCTTAAAGGCGCAGAACCTATAACACGGCTTGCGTGCAGCTTTTCGATAGTCTTTGAGCCCTGGGATCGCCTCCCGGGCTATATAGCAGATAGCCGCTGCGCCTGTCATCTGCTTTTTCTGAGTCTGCCTTTTTTTCGTTATCGCTTCGCTGACCGGCCTCTGCGCTTCTGGCTCCGCCTCCCTTGTTCCGGGACGTCCCCAGGCGGCAACCTGCAGTTTTTTGGTCCGCAAGAAACGGGGCCGGAACAAAGATATCCCCCGGATGTTTCACGTGAAACATCCGGGGGATATCTCCCTGCTACAGCTCGATGCCCAGGGTCTCCAGGATCCGCTCCAGCTCTTCATCGCTGTAATATTTGATTTCAATCTTGCCCCCCCGTTTCTGGGTGATGATTTCCGTCTTGGTCCCCAGCAGGTTCTGCAGTTTTTCTTCGATTTCCAATAACACTCCGGGCTTTCTCCGCGTTTTTTTGCTCTGGGGGGGCTCTTTTAGCTGCTGGATCAACTTTTCTGTTTCCCGAACCGATAGCTGCAGTTGGACGATCCTTTGAGCCAGCTTTTTTTGCTCGGGGGCTTCGGTCAGGGCCAGGAGTGCCCGGGCATGGCCCGAACTCAGCTGCTTTTCTTCCAGCATTTGCTGTATTTCCGGGGGCAGGTTCAGCAGTCTGATGCTGTTGGTGATATAGCTCCTGCTTTTTCCGATTTTGCTGCCGATCTCTTCCTGGGTATACCCGTGTTTGGCCATCAGCTGCTGATAGGCCCGGGCTTCCTCCAGCATGTTAAGATCATCGCGCTGGATGTTTTCGATCAGGGATATCTCGGCCGCTTCTTTCTCATTGATCTCTTTCACCAGGGCCGGGACCGTCTCCAATCCGGCCAATTGCGCTGCCCGCCAGCGCCTCTCTCCGGCAACCAGTTCATATTTCCCCCCCCTGAGGCGCACCAAAAGGGGCTGCAAAATCCCGTGTTCCCGAACCGATTGGGCCAGTTCCTCCAGGGTAGCGGCATCAAAATTCCTGCGGGGCTGGTTTTCCCCGGGGTGGATGTCTGCGGTTTTGATCTCTCTGATTTCTGCTGCATCCAGGTTTGCGCTGGGGGAGATCAGGGCATCCAGTCCCCTTCCCAGTCCCCTTCCCAGTCCCCTTTCTTTTTTATACACGGGCCAATACCTCCCTGGCTAATTCTTTGTAGGCCTCGGCTCCCTTGGAGCGGGCATCATATAATACTGCGGGCACACCGTAACTGGGGGCCTCGCTTAAGCGGATGTTTCTGGGAATTACCGCTTCATAAACCTCTTTGCTGAAATGGCGCCGGACTTCCTCCACCACCTGCACCGACAGGTTGGTCCTGCCGTCAAACATGGTAAAAACAATTCCTTCCAGTTTCAGCCCGGCATTGATTCTTTTGCGTACCAGGAGGATGGTATCCATTAACTGGCTTAATCCTTCCAAGGCATAATACTCGCACTGCAGTGGAATGATCACGCTTCCGCCGGCCGTCAGGGCGTTGATGGTCAGCAGTCCCAGGGAGGGGGGGCAGTCCAGGATGATGTAGTCATAGTCCGGGCTTACCTGCTCCAGGCTTTCCTTCAGGGGATACTCCCGGTTCTCCACCCGGGCCAGTTCCACCTCTGCTCCGGCCAGGCGGATGGTGGCCGGGATCAGTTCCAGCTGCTCCACTCCGGTCTTTAAGATGACCCGGCGGGGAGGTTCCCCTTTGATCAATACGTCATAGAGGCAGTGCTCCAGTTCCCTGCGGTTAACTCCCAGGCCGCTGGTGGCATTGCCCTGAGGATCACAGTCCACCAGCAGCACCCGCTGGTTCTCCATGGCGATGGACGCAGCCAGGTTAATTGCCGTAGTAGTCTTGCCCACTCCACCTTTTTGATTGGTAATTGCTATGATTTTAGCCATAAGCTCCCCGGCCTCCACATCAGATATTCATATCATCGATTTCTTTATCAAATATAACAGAAGCAGGTTTTTTCCTCAACCAATATAACCGGGCCCTGTTTGTAACCGTTGTCCCCCGGGTCCGGCGAAAAGCTTTTATTGCCGGTTTTTCCGCCCTTTAGGGCCAATTTTAAGGGCCAGCGTAAAACGCCGGCCCCTGTATGCCCGGTCTGATCTCATGATGCCGTCTCCTCCCCGGGACATCCCACCCCGCCTTTGCAGGGACCCGGGCCCAGCGCACCTGACGCTAGAGCGGTCGCTTGGCCGGGATTCCTACCCGGCGGGGATATTTTTCCGGGGTTTTTCCTTCTTTGCTGATCATCAAAATGGCCCGGTCTTTTTCCCCCATCAGGTTATATACAAATACCTGCTCCAGTCTGGCCTGGAGCAGTTCCATGGCATGATGGGCCTGGTTTAACTCCTCCCGGTAGTTTCTTCCTTTCCACAGCAGCATTTTTCCCTTTACCTTCAGCAGGGGGATTCCATACTCCAGGAGTATGCCCGTGGCTGCCACCGCCCGGGACAGAACCGTGCTGAAGGCTTCCCGGTATGGTTTTTGGCGGGCTAAATTTTCCACCCGTTCCCGCACCACTTCCACATTGTCAGCCTGCAGTTCCCGGGCGGCCATTTTTAAAAACCCGCTTTTTTTCAGATCCGCCTCCACCAGTGTATAGGAGGTCTGTGGATCATGAAGGGCCAGCAGCAATCCGGGAAAGCCGGCACCGCTGCCAATATCTGCTACCCGGCCCGGTCCCAGGTGGTAAAACTTCATCACCATGAGACTGTCGGCAATATGCTGCTCCAGATCTTCCCGGCTAGTTTTGCGACTGAGGAGGTTGTGTTTTTCGTTTTCGGCCAAAAGAAGGGTTTTAAACCGGTTAATTTTTTCTTCCATGCCTCTTCTAGTTCCTTCTCATTTTTTCCAGATTTATTAACAGGACGTTGATGTCCGCCGGGTTGACCCCGGAAATCCTTGAAGCCTGCCCCACGGAGACCGGTCTCACCTCTTTCAGCTTCTGCCGGGCTTCATTGGACAACCCGTATACCTGGTCATAGTCCAGGTCCTCACGGATCTTTTTGTCTTCTAATTTATTAAAGCGGGCTACCTGGTCTTCTTGTTTTTTAATGTAGCCTTCGTATTTGGCCTGTATTTCCAGCTGTTCCAAAATTTCGGGCCCTGGGTCTTCCAGCCACCCTGCTACCACAAAATCACGGATTTTCATTTCCGGGCGCCGCAGTATTTCCCATAAGGACAGACGGTCTTTCAGGGCAGCACTTTTTTTCTGCTCCAGCAGCCCGCTCATGGTCTGGTCTGCCGGGGTAAAGGTGGTTTTTTTCAGTTTTTCCCTTGCCTCTTCCAGGGTTTTTTTCTTTTCCTGGAAGCGGTTGTAGCGGTAATCGTCCACCAGGCCCACGTCCCTCCCCAGCTCCGTCAGGCGCAAGTCAGCATTGTCCTGGCGCAGCAACAGGCGGTATTCTGCCCGGGATGTCAGCAGCCGGTATGGCTCATCGGCTTCTTTATTTACCAGGTCATCGATTAATACCCCGATATAGGACTGGCTTCTTTTCAGGATGAAGGGTTCCTTTCCCTGGACCTTCAGGACCGCATTGATGCCGGCGATCAGTCCCTGGGCCGCGGCTTCTTCATAGCCCGAAGTGCCGTTGATCTGGCCCGCGGTAAACAAGCCCTCAACAGCCCTGGCCTCCAGGGACAGCTTCAGCTGTGACGGGAACACATAATCATATTCGATAGCATAACCCGTGCGGGTGATATGAACATTTTCCAGACCGGGGATACTTCTTAAGACCCGGATTTGCACATCCTCAGGCAAACTGGTGTTTAACCCCTGGACATACATCTCATCCGTTTCTCTTCCTTCCGGTTCGATAAACAGCTGGTGCGAATCTTTGTGGGCATAGCGCACGACTTTGTCTTCAAAGGAGGGACAATAGCGGGGTCCCCGGCCTTTGATGACCCCGGTGAACATGGGGGCCCGGTCCAGGTTATCCATAACAATCTGATGGGTTTCCCTGGTACTGTGGGTAAGCCAGCAGGATAACTGGGGACGCCCGTTTTCGGGGCTGATATGAGAAAAGCGCAGGGTCTTTTCATCTCCCGGCTGTTCGATCATTTTAGAAAAATCTACACTCTTTTGATCAATGCGCGGAGGAGTACCGGTTTTGAAACGCCCCAGGCGCAATCCCGCCTTTTCCAAAGCTGCCGACAGCTTGGTGGCGGGGAACTGATTCCCCGGCCCCCCGTCGTACATCACTTCCCCGATGATAATGCGGCCTTTCAGGTAGGTGCCGGTAGTAACAACCAAAGCCCCGCATTCATAACGGGCACCGGTTTTTGTAATCACCGCCTGCACCTTCCGGTCCGGGGCTTCGATCTCTTCCACTTCCGCCATCAACAGGTCCAGATTTTTTTGTTTCAGTAAGGTTTGCAGCATTTCATGCTGGTATTCTCTTTTGTCCGCCTGGGCCCTTAAGGCCTGCACCGCCGGGCCTTTTCCGGTATTGATGGTGCGGACCTGGATATTGGCCTTATCAATATTCAGGGCCATTTCCCCGCCCAGGGCATCGATTTCCCTCACCAGCTGGGCCTTGGCCGGACCGCCCACTGATGGATTACAGGGCATTAAAGCAACGTTATCCAGGCTTAAGGTAAATAATATGGTCCTGCAGCCCATTCTGGCTGCCGCCAGGGCCGCTTCACAGCCTGCATGCCCCGCTCCGATCACAGCTACATCATATTTCCCGGCATCATATAACACGGTATTATGCACCTACTTCCCAATACAAAAATCCCTGAATATGCGGTCTATCACTTCTTCTTTTAAGGTCTTGCCGCTGATTTCGCCTACCGCTTCCAGAGCCTCCCACACATCGACTCCCAGGCAGTCCAGGGGGACCGATTCCAGGGATTCCCGCAGTTCCTGTACGGTGCTCCTGGCTTTCAGCAGTGCTTTCTTTTGTCTCATATTAAACATGATGTCCAAATCGTCGCTGTCCAGCTTCCCTTCCAAAACCATGTTTTCAATGGCGTCTTCCAGCTCGTCCATTCCCCGGTCTTCGATTACGGAAGCCGTTATAATCTTGAATCCCTTAAAAATCTTTTCCACGTCTTCCGGTTTGATATGCTTGTGGGCCAAATCTTCCTTGTTTAGCAAAATGATGGCTTTCTTGTTTTTCAGATGGATATATAAATCCATATCCTCCTGGCTGATCCCGGTGCCCATATCCAGCATAAAAATAGCCAGGTCGGCATTTTCAATTACCTGTATGGATTTTTCCACCCCGATTTGCTCCACCAGGTCTTCGGTCCCTCTGATGCCGGCGGTATCCATGATTTTGACGGGAATACCCCTGATATTGATATAGTCTTCAATGACATCCCTGGTGGTGCCGGGAATATCGGTTACAATGGCCTTGTCCTTGCGGATCAGGGCATTAAGCAGGCTGGATTTGCCTACATTGGGCTTGCCGCAAATGGCAACATTGACTCCCTCCCGGTAAATCTCGCCCCGCTCCCCGGCCCGGATTAATTTATTCAGAACCTCCTCCAGTTCCAAAAGGATATCTCCGGCTTCCCGGTAATCAAGTTCTCCCACATCCTCGGGAAAGTCCACGCTGGCTTCCACCATGGCATTCAAGCGGATCAGCCGGTCCTCAATGTTTTTGATCACCGCGCTGTTTTTACCTTCCAGGTTGCTTACCGCCATTTTCATGGCTTTTTCGTTTTTGGCCCGGATGATATCCACTACCGCCTCAGCCTGGCTCAAATCCAGTCTTCCGCTTAAAAACGCCCTTTTGGTAAACTCCCCCGGTTCTGCCAGGCGGATTCCCCGCTGCAAAAACTCTTCCAGGCACTTTCTGGCTGCCAGGGTGCCCCCATGGCAGTTGACTTCCACCACATCTTCCCCGGTATAGCTTTTGGGGGCCCGCATGACACTCACCAGCACTTCATCGATTTTTTCCTTCTCCCTGTCGACAATCCAGCCCAAGTTTAGCGAAAAAGACGCTCTCGCCGGCAGGGGCAGTTGGGGATTAAACGGTAAAAAACATTCTGCCACCGCTTGGATCACGCCGGTACCGCTCAGCCTCACTATGGCAATGCCGCCTTCTCCCGGAGGCGTGGAAACGGCCGCTATATCATCGTACATCATTTTCTTACCTCCCCTTAAAAAGATATTCAAAAAAAAAGGCCCGTCAGGGCCTTTTTTATTTCTTGAGTGAGATGACCACCTTTCGATTGGGTTCATCTCCGGTGGAAAACGTAGTGATCTGAGCATCATTTTGTAAAACGGAATGGACAATTCTTCTTTCCTGCGAGCTCATGGGCCTCATGACTACATTCTTCCGCGTGCTTTTTACCCTGTCTGAGAGCTTGAGGGCCAAGCTCTCAATAGACTCTTCCCTTTTTTTCCGGTAGTCCTCTACGTCTAGCAGCACCTTTACCCGGTTTTCCTTTTTCCGGTTCAGTATCAGTCCGGTTACAAACTGCAGTGCATCAAGGGTTTCGCCCCTGCGCCCGATGAGAAGTCCCATGTCATTGCCAGATAGATTGATATGTATATATCCCTCTTTGGTTTCTGCCTGGTTTACCTGGTAATCTATCTTCATGTGTTCCAGGAGTTGTTGTATGATATTACAGGCTTCCTCTTCCGGTTTTTCCTTTTTGGTCACCCTTACCAGAGCCGGTTTTTTCCCTATGCCCAATAATCCCTTGGTAGGTTCTTCTACCACCTCCACCGAGACATCTTCAATGTCGCAGCTTAGTTCTTCCAGCGCTGATTGTATCGCTTCATCGACGCTTTTTCCTTTTTTTTCTATTATCTGGACTTCCATCATTCTTTCCTCCTTTGTCCCTTAAAGCGACATCATCCTCTTTTTTGGAAGCCTTTTCAATATCTTGATCAGGTTCGGTTCCTATCACCTCTACCGGTACTTCTATCCCTTTTCCTGTATCCATCTTTTCTTTCTTAAGTCCCCAGTTAACATAGAGCTGCTGCAATATGCCCAGAAAATTAAACGTTACCCAGTATAATGGCAGCCCGGCAGGAAAGGTGGCTGCTATCCAGGCCATAAAAACAGGCATCATGTAAAGCATAATTCTCTGGGTCGGATCTTTGGTGTCCACCATGGCCAGTCTCTGCTGTAAATAGGTTGTTCCGGCAGCCAGTACGGCTAGCAGATAATACGGATCCGGGTTCCCGATATTGGGCACCCATAAAAACCCGGCATGGGCCATATCCCTAAACTCAAACCGGTATAGTGACTGAAACAACGCAATAAATATCGGCATCTGAACTATTAAAGGCAGGCATCCTCCGAATGGATTCACTCCATGTTCTTTGTACATGCCCATAATTTTCGTTTGCATCAATTGTGGGTCATCCTTGTATTTTTCCTGGATGTATTTCATTTTTGGCTGCAGTTCCTGCATACCCCGCATGGATCTCATTTGCTTCTGGGTAAGAGGGAACATAATCAGTTTTATAATAATGGTCATAAAAATTATGGCTAACCCATAATTAGGTACACCCATCAATTCGGTTATGCCATATAGATAATGGATAGCATCAGCAAACCACTGTACAAAAGCCTGCCACAATTTACATTCCTGTATACCGGTATTATGCCCCGGTTACAGGTTTCACCTCCTTGTTCGTCAACAAGGTTAACTATTTGCCCCGTTGCGATGGTTCAAGATCTTTTTCCGTCTCCCGGGCTCGTTATCTTGTTCATGGTCCCGGTGGTTTTCCCTGGACGTGATCTCTGCACTAAAAATCCATTCATTAAAAACAAGCCTTAATAAAGTTATTAAGGCACTTGATCAAATCCCCCCGGATGGAAAGGATGACATTTGCATATTCTTTTTACTGACAACCATCCCCCTTTTGTTACGCCGTATTTGTTTATGGCTTCGATGGAATAATTTGAACAGGAAGGGTAGAAACGGCAGGAGGGTTTCTTGAGAATACTCGCTTTTTGATAAAGCCTTATCATATTAACACAAGCCTTGCTTAACATGCCCCTGCCCTTTGCATAGCTTTCATTAAATCTTTTTCCAACTGTTCCGCGCTTGCATGCCGGGCGGAATTTCTGGCAATGATAATCAAATCATATCCCTGGTGCAGCCGGGGAAGGTTTTTTTGCACCACTGCTCTCAATCGTCTTTTAATTTTATTCCTTGTGACTGCGTTTCCCACTTTTTTGCTGGTCACAAAGCCGAAGCGGCTGATATTTTGTCCGCTTTTAAGCACAAAAACAAGGATATAACGTGATGGTATCTTTTTTCCATATTTATATACCTTATTATAGTCTCGGGTTGTTCTCATTCGATATTCTTTGATCAGCATGCCGTATTCCCAATTAGTAAAAGCATAGGCCTGATCCGCGACCTATGCTGATAATTTTTTTCTGCCCTTTTTGCGCCTGTTGGCGATGATTCTCCTGCCCGCCGCCGTAGACATCCGTTTTCTGAAACCATGTTCTCGTTTTCTCTGTCTTTTCTTTGGTTGATACGTCCTTTTCATTTTAGCTTAAAGCCTCCCTTACGATTTCCAGCACGTTATCATTATATTTATTATCGGGGTCAACTGTCAAGAAACATGGGCTGTAAAAGACTTCTATTTTTTCCTTCTATCTGCTATGCTATTTATATAAATACCGCCTTTTGCCTTTACTCTTCATGTTTATTTATATATAATTAAGATTTGTGGTCCTTATTTCCCGGTTATCCCCATAAACCGGCCCGACTGCACAACTTTATCAACATATTACACAGGGGGTTTTTTTTTATGACCGACCACTCTGATTTTGTGACCATATGGCAAGACGTTTTGGAGACTATCCGCAAAAAGATTGGGGATACCAGTTTTGATATATGGTTTTCCTCGGTAAACTTCAAGAGCCTGCGTAGCAACAAAGTATATATCAGCGTTCCCAATACCCTGACCAAGGAATGGATCGAATCCCGTTACGGGGAACTCATCCAGGACATCCTGGTGCAACTGACCAATCAGAATATTTCCTGTGTTTTTGATATAGAATCTGCTTTTAATAAAGAAGGGTTTTTTAAACAGTTAAACCCGAAATATACTTTTGAATCCTTTGTAGTGGGAGAAAGCAACCGTTTTGCCCACGCAGCCTCCTTTGCCGTAAGCGAGGCTCCCGCTAGAGCATACAACCCCCTTTTTATTTACGGGGGTGTAGGTCTGGGCAAAACCCATCTGATGCAAGCCATTGCCCACCATGTGCTGAAACAAAACCCCTCCTGCACCGTCATGTATGTGTCATCAGAGCAGTTCACCAATGATATGATCAGTTCTATCAAAGATGATAAAACCTCGGCTTTTCGAAAAAAATACCGCCACATCGATATCCTCTTGATTGATGACATTCAGTTCCTGGCCGGGAAGGAACGGACCCAGGAAGAATTTTTCCATACCTTTAATACCCTTTATGAATCGAATAAACAGGTGGTCATTTCAAGTGACCGTCCCCCCAAAAATATACCGACCCTGGAGGACCGGCTGCGTTCCCGCTTCGAATGGGGCCTGATCACCGATATCCAGGCCCCCGATTTAGAAACCCGCACTGCCATCCTGCGAAAAAAAGCCCAAACCGAAAACCTGGATATGGGGTATGATGTCATAGATTTTATCTCCAAGAATATCAAATCCAACATCCGGGAACTGGAAGGGGCCCTGGTGCGGGTGGTGGCTTATGCCACCATTACCAACAAACCTCTGAATATGAACACCGCTAACGAAGCCCTGAAAGATGTCTTTTCCCTGCTGGACCAACCAGACATTACCATCGAATACATTCAGGGTATGGTGGCAGAGAAGTTTAGTATCAATATCACGGAACTGTTATCAAAAAAGCGGAACAAACAGCTGGTTTACCCCCGGCAAATTGCCATGTACCTGTGCCGCAAGTATACCGATGCCTCTTACCCTGAAATCGGGCTTAAATTCGGAGGACGGGACCATACCACGGTCATGCACGCCACCGAAAAAATAGAAAAAGCCCACCTAGCCGACCCTTCATTATCCGATATCATTACTGATCTGAGTAAACAGATCAACCCTTATATCAGCTGACCCAGGGGTCTCTTATCAACATCTTTTTAAACAGGAATAAAATGGGCGCCTTCTGTATTGCAGAGGCTTATCCCCACTATCAATAGCACCTACTACGTCTCCTACTCTCAATTTAACAAGAAGAAGAAAGGACTGAGGGGTTTTGAAATTCACTATCGAAAAAAAGGATCTGCTGAGTATCAGCAATATTGCCTACCGGGCTGCCTCCACCAAAAGTACTATCCCTCTTTTATCCGGCCTTTTGCTGCAGCTGGATCATGAAACCGGTTTAACCCTTACCTCTACCGATATGGAAATAGGAATCAAGGCCTCGACCCGAGAAGTAGAAATCATCGAACCGGGGACCCTGGTGGTGAATGCCCATTATTTTAATGATCTAATCCGCCTTTTGCCGGATAAACCGATAAAGTTCAGTTTTAATCAAGAAACGTCCAAATTGATGCTAAACTATGGCCGTTCTACAGGCAGTATCAATACCTATCCCGCGGAAGATTATCCCGATCTGCCCCTGCAGAAAAAAGCTTCTTCTTTTTTCCTGCCCCAGGATGTGTTAAAAGAAGGGCTGCGCAAAACGGTATTTGCTGCGACCACCAACCATTTTCGCCAGGTGTTTACCGGAGTCTTGTTTGATATACTGGAGACCGGACAGGTCAATATCGTGGCTTCGGACACCCATCGTCTGGCCCGTTATATCTGTCGTCTGGAGGAAGAAAAAAGAGAACCCTTTCACTTTATCGTCCCCATCCGGGCAGTCAACGAGTTGTTACGCATCATTGGGGACCAGGAAGAAAAAATAGAGGTTTCTTTTGCAGAAAACAATATAATCTTCAGAAAAAACAATATCATTTTGCTGTCGCGTTTGATCGATGGGCAGTATCCCAATTATGAGCAGGTGATTCCGCACAAATTTGTCAGCCACATCCTGATAAAAAGTGATGTCTTAAGCCGGAGCCTGGAAAGAATAAGGGTGATCCCGGGCAATGATAAATACAAGATTCAGCATGTACAGCTTTCTTTTAACGAAGGAGAATTGTGGCTTAACAGCGCCTCGGAAAATGCAGGTGAAATCACCGAATTTATCGAACAGGCCGAAATCGATGGGGATGAAAGCGTTAAAATTGCTTTTAACACCAATTATTTTCTCGATGTGGTCAGAATATTGGAATCCGAGGGAGAAAAAATCAGTATTGACCTGTCCGGATCATTAGGACCGGCGATTATTAAAAATCCCGATGATGACAAATACCTGTACGTTTTGGTTCCATTGCGCACAACGGGTCAGAGGGAGTAAAATTACACGGTGAAATTAATCCGAATCCAGCTGGAAAATTTCAGAAATCTGTATCGTGTGGATTATGAAGCCCATCCCAACCTGAATATTTTTACCGGCAATAACGGGCAGGGGAAAACCAA
>PWPP01000057.1 GCA_003558625.1 Syntrophomonas sp. | reverse complement strand
TTTTACCGATAGCGGTCAGTCGTCCCGGTTCGAACCGGGACGACTGACCGCTATCGGTAAAATTATGCCGCCATTGATATTTCTTAAGCAGGAAACGGGGAGAACCATGATGGGTAATATTTATCGTGCCGATCTTAAACCCGGGACCCGGGTTTTAATCGTAAAAAAAGAAGACCAGGGGACCGGAAAACTGACCGAGGGAGTCGTGGAAACCATTCTCACTCGCTCCGCCGCCCATCCCCATGGGATCAAGGTCCGTTTAGCAGGGGGATCCGTAGGTAGAGTGCAGGAAATCATATCTTAAGGGGATGAAGCATGGGCATTCAGATATTCGGAGCAGCGAAACGCTTTGCGGCCAAATAATCCGAGCGTTTTTTAAAGATTGAATTTCCTGAGAAGCAGCATAAAGGGATGCGCTTCTGATGAAGACAAGATACCTGGCCCTCACAGCCCGAGAGGAGTATATCAAATTCATGGATCATAATCACCATGCCGACTGGAATATGGAAAATGAACATTTTTCTCATATTGTAACCAGGATAAAAAGGCAATTAGCTTCCCTGGAAGCAAAAAACCAAAAAGATGAAGCAGCCCTGATCGATTCCCGCAAAGATATGTGGGATCATGCGGCCCATTCCTCCGAGGATTTTGACCAGGCCATAGAAATGGTGCAATACTGGCAGGCATTAGCCACTCAAACCTCTGCGTATGAGGCTCAGTCAGATAAGATTCGGGCCCTGAAAAAAATGCTGCCTGCCCCCTACTTCGCCCGTATTGATTTTACCCGGGACGGGGATGACCAAACCAGGAAAATCTATATCGGTCGTTCCGGTCTGGTGGATGACAAAACCCAGGAAAGATATATATACGACTGGCGGGCACCCATCGCCAGTTTGTTTTACCGGTTACAAGCGGGAAAGGCCTTTTATGAGGCACCGACCGGCACCATATCCGGTACCGTATCCTTAAAAAGACAGTATGAAATAAAAGATGGAAAACTGGAATTTTTCTTTGATTCCGATGTTGAAATTGTAGACCGCTTTTTGCGTCGTCTATTATCCCGAAATGCTTCTTCCCAAATGCGAACCATTGTAGAGACCATCCAACATGATCAGGACCTGGCTATTCGGGACATAGAAAACGATCTGCTGCTGGTTCAGGGCGTAGCCGGCAGTGGCAAAACCTCCATTGCCCTGCACCGGGTAGCCTTTCTGCTCTACCAGGAAGTAACATCCAAGCTTAAGGCCAATAATATACTGATCCTTTCCCCCAATCACATCTTCGAACAATATATTGCCCATGTGTTACCGGAACTGGGGGAAGAAAACATCACTTCCGTGGTCTTTGATGAGATATGTACTACCGTATTAGAGTCGATAGACAGGCCGATGCAGATCCGCAATGAATGGCTGGAACAGGTGCTTTCCGGCAGCGATAACTCTGACCCCGGGGAAGCCAGAAGCCGTCTCCAATTTAAAGGATCGAAAGCCTTTGTATCATTGTTACATCGTCACATCCAGCACTTCACTTATCATGGCATCGGTTTTTCTGACATCCATTATGATGGCAAATGCATTGCCAGCGCCAAACGGTTAAAAACCCGCTGGATAAAAGATCAATCAGCAAAACCGTTGGCGGTGAAATTGGAGCACCTGGAAGAATTCATTCTGCAAAAGGTGCGTAAACTCCGCCAGGAACGCATCAGGAAACAGGAAGCCATATTAAATGAAAACCCTGATCATATTTTTGATGCCCGGGAACAGGCCCGGCTGCTTTCTATTAATGAGAGCACCCTCCTGTTGGCGGAGATTAGAAAATTTACCACCCTGAATATTCTGGAACTCTATAAATCTTTGTTTCAAAACAAGGATTATTTCTATGGACTGGCCTCGGGATTAGAACTGCCCGGGGATATAGAGCGCATCATTGACCACACCGCAGAAAACCTTGTGCGGGAACAGCTGCCCTACGATGATGCCCTGGCCCTCACCTATTTCTCCATCTGCCTGACCGGATACAGCCCCTATAATGACATCAGGCAAATCGTAATCGATGAAGCCCAGGACTACTATCCCCTTCATTTTGAAATATGTAAACTTTTGTTTAAGCAGGCACGGTACACGATTTTAGGAGACATAAACCAGACCATTGAAAAAGAGGAAAGCCTGGCCTGGTACCATCAGATCCAGGATATTCTGCAGAAAGAAAACTCGGTTCTGCTGGCCATGAATAAAAGCTTCCGCAGTACCGATGAGATTATTCAATTCAGTTCCCGTTTGATCGATACCGCCATACCGGTAGAAAGCTTTGGCCGCAGCGGAGATGTTCCCGGCATCTATGGGGCAGAGTATTTTCCCCAGGGCATCGAACTGCTACAGAAGGAAATCGCAGTCTGCAAGGAACAGGGCTATCAATCCATCGCCTTAATCTGTAAAAGCGAAAAAGATGCCTACGCCCTTTGGGGCCATTTACGGGACCGCATCCCGGTGCAGGTAATAGATAAAAATCACAGCGGAGTCATAAAAGACACCTTTATCATCCCGGTTTATATGGCCAAAGGGCTGGAATTTGACGCCGTTTTAATCTGTGATGTCGATGATACCCATTATAAAACAGCTGCGGACAAGAAACTTCTCTATATAGGCTGTACCAGGGCCTTGCACCGGCTAAACCTGTTCTATACCGGTACCATAAGTTCCCTGCTACCCCGCTCATAATCCCGGTGACAGAAAGGTGGTTCCTTTGATATTAAAACAGATTACTCATATTCTGGGAGAAATCCTGGGCATTGATGAAGAAGATATTACCGGGGAAACCGGGCTTACCCCCGAATATGGGATTGAACCCATCGACATAGCCCGGTTGGTCATAGAGTGCGAAAAAGCCTTTGCTATTATCATTCATGATGAAGATGTCCACACCTTGCATAAGGTCCGGGATGTGGCTGATTATATTGCCCGCATGCGGGACTGATATTGATCCCATTCATCCATAGATGCACCCGGGGTCAATCCGGGCACGAAAGCAGCGACGGTTCCTGGCTTGAACGAAAAAGTGAATTCAATTCAAGACCCGTCCCCGGATTGAATACTAAAGGTGCTTAAGGTGCCATCTGTTTGGTCTGTAATCGTAAAGTAAAGGGTTTTGCTGTCGCCAGACCACCTGATATCACTGAATTGCCGGTCCTCCGGAGGAATGGCCTCCGCTTCACTGCTGTCATCAAAGCGAATAACCCGGTCTTTTTCTATATCATATACGTGTAAATGATGCCCCCCCCTGCCGCTAGAGATCCAGTGATAGGCCACATAGCCTTCATTGGGCGCCCAGTAAAAATCACTGATATCCGGCCCCGGTCCTCTCACAACCTCGAACAATACCGCTTGCTCTGTTTGCAGGTCCCAGAATCCCACAGCACAGTCCATGGTTAAGATGGCATAGGGCCGGGTTAAATACAAATTCACGATCTCCCTCTGGGGGTCGTAGGCAAACCTGGTCAGGTGAAAAAAATCCTCGGGTGCAAAATCAAGGAACGGTATGGTGGTCCCTTCCAGCTCCCGCAGGGCAGCTAAAATATCTTTCGCTTCCAGGGCAATGCCCTCTGAAGTAATAATCTGGGTTTTTCCCGCTAAACAGGGGGACAGGGGGTTGCCAAATTCTCTTTTGCTGGTCAAAGACTGGCCCCGAAACGTGAAGGTCAAAACGCCCCGGTCATCGTGCATTTCCATAACCGCATCGCTGATCTGGTCACAGAGGGCATGCTGGTAAAGATTATTAAAGGAGGCCAGAAGCTCGCGGGGGTCATCCGCACCGGCTACCATCCATCCCTCCCCATCCGGTTCCAAGAGCAGATGGAACGATGACTGTTCCGTGGCAACATATTTTTTCTCCATCACTTCGGCATAGATATTCTGAAAAAATAATTCTTCACCGGTCTCCGCAGCATTTAGTAGCTGCCGGGCTGTTTCCTCGGCTATTTCCTCTTCATACCCGGGATCAACCCGGGGGTGCTGGATGATCATCTTCACCAGGACCTGGTCGTTTTTCCGGGCATAATAGACGAAAGATTCCTCGATCTGCTCCCTAAAATCCCGGGTTCCCGGAACCTCTTTGGTAAATCGCCCCTGGTCCAGCTGGTTCAGGGCTTCTCCCAGCACAATTTCCTTTAGGCCATAATAATCCCTGGTAATAAACCCCTGCCAGAAACGATCCAGGGTTTCTACCATGGCAGGTGGAGCCAGATATATTTTTTGGCTGAATACCGCCGTTAATGTAGTATCCGAGAGAGCTTCAAAGGTATGGACCGGGTCTTCGCTGACAATCTGCCCGTCTTCTTCCCAGTGCAGGAAAACATAATCTGCTGCCGGTATGGCCTCTACTTTGACCTGTCCTTTGTCCCCATAAAACCCGTCCCCGGTAAACGTTCCCCCTACCCAGGGCCTGGCTTCCAGGGTAATCTTATGTTCCTGTTGGGCACATCCGGCCAGCATAAATCCCAGAGCCAGTATGAACAGCATCCATAAAACATTCTTTCCCAGGGGCCATTCCTTCATATACCTTTCCCTCCCCGCTAGTCTCATGAACCAAATGCAACGATTTTCCCCGGGATACAAACACAGACCCGGTTTTTAGTAGGTAGTGAAGGACCTGGAACGCTCATCCCGGGTAGAATCTCAGACAAAACTTTATCATACAGCTTCAACTTCTATTATAACCGTCCCAGTAAATCTTACAAACCACGCTGCTTGCATTCTGTTTTATTTAATAATAATAGAGCATTTGCACCGGCATGATGCAAATAAATATGCTAAATTTAAAAAATATACAAATATTATAATCCGCAAATCTTGCCTATGTTGAGCATATATTTTGATGAAATGCCAGATAAGGTCAGGAAGAATAACTCTGTGGCCAGGATAGAGCGATTTCACTGAATTAATCCCCTTACCCACGTACTCTTGATTTAACTTCCACCTAAAGCGTAAGTCTTATATATTGTTACAGATTAGTATATAATCTGCTTATCCATAGAAATATTCTGCCATTATATCGTAGAAAGGATTTCAATATGAAGATTAAACTGGATCAAAAGTATGTGAAAATATCTGCCTATACCATTTTGACCGCATTGATAGTATTTGTTCTGTATAGCCTGATTGCCAATTTCGGAAGTGTTCTAAAAACCATATTACTGGTACTAGGCATTGTTTTGTCCGTATTGTCTCCCCTTCTCATTGCACTGCTGATCACCTATTTACTGCATCCTTTGGTCAGTCGGATCGATACCGCCATAGCAACCAATTTCCGCTATCTATCATCAAAATCTGCTGCCGGTGACAAGCATCAACACCTGCGCCGCACATCAAGTGTTTTGATAACGTACCTCTTGTTTCTCACCATGATTGTTTTGTTCATATACAGTCTATATGTCCTGATCAGCGGTTCGTTGCCCAAACCGATTAATTTGAGCAGCATGATAGCATCTATCGTCGATTATTCCAGCACCTATGATGAACTCTTTGGCCGTTTGATAAATACCCTGCAAACCAGCGGACTGCCCGACAATTATAGAAATTATTTGCTATCTTTTGCAGAAGCCACCCAGGATTTTATCGGTCGTGGCATTGCAGGTTTATTTGCTTCCCTTCAACAAATCGGCCATAACCTGTTCCGGATTACACTGGGTTTTGTGATTGCATTTTATCTTTTAAAGGATATTGAGTATTTTAGAAACCTGTATCACACTTCAATAACATTTCTAATTAATCCCAGGCATAATAAACAACTGAACCATTTCATGGCTGATATCAATCATGTGGTATCAAACTTTATCAGGGGTCAGTTGCTGGTGGCATTGATTGTTGGCGTTTTAAGCTCCATGGCCTTATATATTATTGGTCTGGATTTTGCCGTGCTGGTGGGTATGACCGCCGGTATTTTTAATATCATTCCTTACTTTGGTCCCTTGGTCGGAATAATATTGGCCTTGACGGTTGCCTTGATAAGTGGCAGTCCCTTAAAGGCTCTTTTGGCTGTAGTAGCCCTGTTGGTGATACAGCAATTAGATGGTAATATCATCTCTCCTAAAATTGTCGGGGACAGCGTTGGACTGCATCCCGTTTTTATCATCCTGTCCATCATCATTGGCGGTAGTTTTTTGGGAATTCTAGGCATGTTGCTGGCGGTACCCACCGCTGGGATCATCAAGCTGCTGCTGAACCATTGGTATGTTTACACCCAGCAAAAAACGGCCGCCTCAAAAGAGGAGACCGCGCTTTAAACCAGTTTCTGGTTTGTACATGCCGGTATATAGAGCAATTGCAGCTTTTCTTATTAGGGAATTCAATCAGGCCGGACTTCTGATCTTGGGTTTGACGACATACCCGGACAGTTCTTTATCACAGATACCCTTATCAAGCCTACAGGTATTATAAGTTTTCCAGGAATAAACGGATGACATCGGCTCCGCCAATCACGGTTCCCAGGGTACTGCCCAGATTGGTCAGGGCCACAATCAGCAGAATACGGGTGACCTTATTGGTCCAAAAGCCTTTCACAGTAAAAACATCCTGAGCCAGGTTTTCAAAGTCCTGTACACTGGGACGGCGGAAATAGGCCTGCACGATTCCCGCAAACCAGCCGGCTGCCATTAACGGGTTTAAAGAGCTTATGGGGGCGACCACAAAAGCTGTAAGAATGGTTAGAGGGTGTCCCACCGCAATGGCGGCCCCCAGGGCTGAAAAAGATGCATTCCATAATATCCAGCTCATAGTTTGTTGGACGCCGGCAGAGGGATTGTTCAAAAAAGTATAGCCGATAATTCCCAGGATGATCGCCGGGATAGCCCAGGCAATAATGGTAGAAATATTCGATTTGGGCGGCATTTGGGATAGAGCGGCCAAATCATGGTCTTGCTCAATATTTTCTAAAATACCGGGGATATGGGCTGCGCCTAAGATAGCAACCACCTTTTTACCCGGGGCTTCTTTTATCTTTTGGGCCAGATACTGATCCCGCTCATCAATTAACGGAACCTTTAATTCAGGAAAATATTCCGTGAAATCATTCAGCATCGAATCCAGCATATCCTGCGACTTCATTTTTTCCAGTTCTTCTTCGGTAAAGGTATCATCATTAAAGAAACTGAAGAAAATAGACCCCATCAGCTTAAATTTCCCCCAGGGCCCTATCCCACGCCAAATGCGGGAGAAGGTCACCTGGATATTTCTGTCGGCCAGGACCAGTTCAGCCCCCATTTCCTGGGCGGATTCAATTCCCTGCAGCATTTCCTGTCCGGGTTTAATATCAAACTGTTTGGCTAGCCGTTTTTGATAAGAGGAAATGACCAGATTCATTAAAAGAAAGGTGGTTTTCTTTTCTTTAATCACCTTGAATATATCCATTTCCTTCCACTGGTTGCTATCCATCAGGGTCTGGTATCTTTGCTCATCCAATTCCACACAAACCGCATCGGGTTTTTCAGCCTTGATCACTTCCTTCACCTGTTCCGCACTTTTTTTCGATACGTGGGCCGTGCCAATAAGAATTATTTCCTTATCTTCCACCACAATCCTGGTAACATTGTTTTCCGACATGAACATTACTTCCTTCTATAAAATTTTTTATTTTGCAGTCCTATAAAACATCTAACATAAGAAAACCGGGAGCGTAAGTCCTGAGCCATAAGAAAACTTCTGCCCTTATCTCCCCGTATATTCAAGTATAAATTAGAGTTCCGCTTTTGTATACGTTAAGGCGCGTGAGTCAGAGGGGACTGAGTCAGAGGGGACATGAGTCAGAGGGGACGGTTCCATCTGACTCAGGGCTATGCTTTTAATAGCAGGGAATGCACTTCCACCCCGTAACGCCGGATCAGGTCTTGTTCCCCCTGCCGATAAATATCGCTCTGCCCCTTTTGCATGCTGCGGTCTACATAACGGCGCGACAGTTCATCCGTCATGACATCCAGAAGAAGTTCCGCCAGCAAG
The DNA here is from genome assembly GCA_003558625.1 of Syntrophomonas sp. Lineage (GTDB taxonomy): Bacteria > Bacillota > Syntrophomonadia > Syntrophomonadales > Syntrophomonadaceae > PWPP01. Next base: position 13,486 of record PWPP01000057.1, on the reverse strand, counting down.
AGTCGGGCCCCATCCTTGAAACGGCCCTGTCCATCTACATATAGACGCACCGTGGGGGCTTCCGTATTGATTAATATGAGGCGTTCTTCAATGCTGTAAACCACCCGGTCCATATCATTATCCAGGTTGCGCAGCTCATAGCCTCGGAATAAAGCGGTAGAATTATCCGCATCCCATGGCCGGGGCGCCTTGCCTGAAGGTTGACTATACCCATGTTTGGAGGTGTCTTCCGCGATTACAATCTCACAAAAGGCTGAATACGGTCCCGAAGTCACTCCAATGCTCCCTTTGGCACCTATCTCCATGCCTCTTACCGTCCACTGGAAACGTCCATGGTCCGGTAAATCCCCCACAGCCAGGTCTTCGATCAAAGGTTGTACCATGATACTGTCGGGAAGCTCATAAACGAAAGACAGTATCTCCTGAGCGATTAACTGTTGCCGATTGGCAAGGATGGAGACCCGGAACACTTGTTGAGGCCGACGGTGGTAAAAAGGGGTGGAGAAACGCAGTGCCGGCTGGCGGTCGGGGTCAAAGGAGGCGGATTGACCAGACCTGGGGCCGGGAGACAGGATGATGCCCAGGTCTTCAACAGCGATTTGATTCATGCGCTGCAAAATTCTTTCAATCATGCTTTTGGTGCGCTGGGAAACGACAGCGTGGTCGACATGGCTAAGGCGGATCTGCTCGCTTTTGATGGTATCACGAACCATTGCACTGACAGCCCGGGCAAATGCTGCCACAAAGGGATCTTTCAGGTTTAGCCCCTCCCGTTCATCACTGATTACCGGATGCCCCGCCGCCAGCATTTCCGCCAGACCGGGACAATTCACCGTACCAAACAGGAACTCTGTACCCAGCTGGTTTTCAAACTCAAAAAACTGGCAGTCCAGTACCGCCGTCCCGGAAATAACCAACAGGCCATTGGTCCTTTCATCTCCTTTTAGGGTTAATTCGACATCCATTACCTTTTTCAGGGTCAGGCAGAATGAATACAGTTGTGCTCCATGCTTAAAAGTGCTTTGTTCATCAGGTCCAATCATGATTTCCGCCTCAGGCTCCTCATAATGCAAGCGCATCCGAGTTTGCTTTTTACCCGTCTGGTTCAGGTTAATGATCTCCACCATCCGGCGCTGCATAATATCCCGCAGATAAATATTATTGCATATGGCCTTAACCAGAGACCGGAAATAGGGGATATTCACTAGAGGATTATCAATAACAATCGTCACCAGAGAACCGTTACCGTTTTCCGGAATCCCCAGCCGCATATAATCTTTCTCCAGAGCGAACCGGTCATGGTCCCAATCATCAAATAGATAAACCCCTTTATCGTCTCGAAAGAGGTCCACCCGTGCCAGCATGCCCCTGTATATGGTCTCTATCCAGCCATAACCCAAACCATAAACGGCCTGTTTCAGGCCCCGCCCAAAATATCCACGACCGCCTACTTCCCCCCGAGCCATCTGGCTATGGGGACCACCATACGACAAAACGGAGTGAAGACGGTCAAATGACATGCCCTCGGCCTGATCACAAACCGTTAAAACCGCACCCCTTTGATGACGCTCATATTTTATCAGGATTTTCCCGCTGGTTTCCTGTCCCTGCTGTTCCAGCCTTGAATAACTGTCATCACTATTGGTTATCAGTTCTACCAGGGCTTTTTCTATGGAGGCAAAACGGCGGGAATCAATATCAATCACTCGTTGGTCCACGGGTAATGCTATGATGGTCATTGTCAAACACCCCCTTGATTTTTGTCCCATCAGACTGTTATGTTTCATGGCAAACCTCTGGTTAGCGGCATTTCCTTTTCTTTATTCATATCATAACATTTCATTTCCTGTTCATCTGCTGCTTTCATCAAGTCATATCCGAGACATTTCTTGAATTGAATTAGAAACAGATAAGAACGGGTTTTCATCACCCCTTCCACCTCCTTCTCAGTGCACTGCGTCACCGAAACCGACGTCGAAGAGGAGATGAACTTTTACACCTCCAGTTTTATGGAGTCACAGGTGTGGTAAATCTAGCGTTTGGGGCCCGGAGAAATGGCATTGATTATTCAATTCAAGAACCGTCCCTGATTGGAATGTTTGGATATGACGGGGGAAACGTCTTCTTGTCTTAGGTGGATGTTTTTCCAGGGGTCCTCCTTTTGTCCCAGTCTTCTAAAGATGTTTTTCATATGATATCTTTGGGGGGTTAGCCTTCTACTCCGGATTTCCTCCCAGTCCAGGGGGGTGGCAACGGGGGCTCCTTCGATACTTCTTACGGCATATGGAGCCACAGAGGTTTGTCCATAGGCATTGCGGGAAATATCAATATAAACCCTGCTCCCGCGCTTTTCCTTTCGTTGCTCGATGGTAAATTGGGCCGGGTTTTTATCTGCAACACCGGCGGCTATCTCCCGGGCAAAGCCCCGCACTGCGTCAAATCCCAAACGGGGCTGCATGGGAACGATGATATGAAGTCCTTTAGAACCCGTAGTCATGACAAAGGTATGAAGGCCCATCTCCTCCAGCACCTCCCGCAGTTTAAACGCTGCCAGAAGCACCAGGTCATATTCCTGCCGCGAGGGATCCAAATCAAAAACAATTTTGTCGGGCAGCTCCAGGTGATTGCTTTGGCTCAGCCAGATATGGGGGGTAATACAGCCCTGATTAGCCAAATAGACCAGGGTCTCCTCCCGGTTGCACAGCACCCGGTTAAGTATGCCCCCCTCTTTTTTTGCTACCGGGATGGTATCGATCCAGGCAGGGAAATAATCCGGTACACCCTGCTGGAAAAAACCCTTTCCCCCGATCCCTTCAGGAAACCGGTGCATGGTCAGGGGTCGGTCCTTCAAGTGGGGAAGCATTACCCGGCTTATTTTGCTATAATACGCAACCAAATCCCCCTTCGTAATCCCCGACCCGGGGAAAAATATTTTGTCTGGATTGGTAACATCCACCATGATCTTATCCTTCATTTTCCCCCCCTTTATCATAAACGAAATATTGATGGGGTATTAATCAATTAACCTCTTTTTGATCCCCCGGATGGCCAGCCATCCGGTCAGGGCAATGAAGAGTACACAATACCCCAGGTCATAAAACAGGTGGGGCCCCAGGAGTTCCGGTACACAAAAAGCCCGAGCCAATCGCACCACATGGGTTAACGGCAGTGATTCCGCCATGTACTGCAGGATGCGGGGCAGGTTTTCCAGGGGAAAAATAGCTCCGGAAAAGAAAAACATAGGAGATAAAAAACCGGTGAAGTAAAAATTGAAGTGGTTGATGTTTCTGACGATGGATGTAACCCACATGGATAGAGTGCCAAACATGAGACCACAAACAAAACCCACCGGGGCCGCCATAATACTTAAGGGGTGGCTGATGATGCCCAACAGCCATATCACGATCAGCACCGCCAAGGCGAAAAGGAAGCCTTTGCTGCCGGCAAATATGATTTCTCCGATAATGAGGTTGGTAGGAGAAATGGGAGCCCCCAGCATACCGTCATAAACCCGGTCGAATTCAAGCCTGATATAAGTCCCGTAGGTGCATTCGAAGGATGCGGTATACATGGAACTGGTCATAATAATCCCGCTGGCCAAAAACAGGAGATAATTGATGGCTCCCATGGTTTGAATATAGGCACCGAAACCAAGTCCCAACCCACCCAGAAATATCAGCGGTTCCAAAAACGGGGGAAAGGCATTGCTGGCAAAATCCGAGGTATAGACCCTTTTATGTCGGTACCAGACACTATAAATTCTATTCCACCAGGCGGGGGCAGTATGCTCTTTATTGTAGTTCACTTAAACTCCTCCCGGTTACACGCAAAAACAGGTCTTCTAAATTAGACTGGCGCACATGATAATCCGTGATTTGCATGAAATCGGCAAAACTGGTAAGGGCATTGGTATCATTACTGTAAGCAAACAGGGTTTCCTGGAAAAATTCAAAGCGGATATCTTTGGTATCCTCGAAGGGGGAAGATTGCAGGTGCATTTCCGAAATACCGTAAATCTCCATTACGAATAACTCCAGGTGTTCCGACAAAAGGCTGCGGGGATGCCCCTCTAAGATTTTCTTCCCTTTGTCCATAATGATCAAGCGGTCACAAATCTGAAATGCCTCTTCCATATAATGGGTCGTCAAAAGCACTGTGACGCCCATGGTCTTTAAATCTCGCAGTTTATTCCAAATCAGGTGCCGCACCTGGGGATCAAGGCCGGTAGTAGGTTCATCCAGGATTAACAGTTTGGGGTTATTGAGCAGGGCTCTGGCGATGGTCAGCCTTCTCTGCATGCCTCCGGATAGCTCCTTGATTTTCACCAGGGCCTTATCCTGTAACTCCACAAAATCCAATAATTCCCCGATTCTTTTTTTGGCATCCTTAGTGGAAATGCCATAAAATTTCGAATAAATCAGCAGATTATCGTTGACACTTAGCTGGGTATCGAGATTATCCTGCTGGGGAACAATGCCCGACAAGGCTTTGATGGCTAGGGACTGCTGGCGGGGATCAAAACCGAAAACGCTGATTACGGTATCCGCACCGGGATCCGGCCGGGCCTTTCCATAAAGAATTTTCATGGCGGTGGTCTTACCCGCTCCGTTCGGGCCCAGCAAGCCAAAGCATTCCGAGGCCGCCACCTGGAAATCTAGCTGCTTGATCGCCTGAATCTTGCCATAGCTCTTGTTAAGCTTTTCCACCCGAACCGCAATATCATCCATGCCTGCCTCCATAAAATATACGAATAACCGTTCCTCACCTGTGGCGATAAAACCTGGCCCGGTCGATAATCCCCCATCGTCTTTTTCAATACTCCTGATTACTATATTATAGAACGAAATCATACAGCCGCATGATTTTATTTGTACATTTTAATCATACTACAGTAAATCAGGGACGGCTCTTGACTTGAAAAAGGGATAAAAAGCAAAGTCAGATGAACCGTTTTCATCTGACTTATAGTGTCTGATCGTGTGGTCACCCAGGGCCGGCCCGGGCAAGCATAAAGAAAATGATCCGGAAAAACCCTGCCCAAACAAATTACTCTGGATCCCTGGTATAAGGGGAAAGCACATCCAATTTCATGATGCGATGCCCTTTCTTTTCCTATGCGGCCCTAAACGAAAGAAGACCATAATTCAGGATTTCCGTAACCGGCAATCACCTCTTGCTGCTTAGAACTTTCGCGTGCATAGGAATTAAACCCCTATTCCCAGCAACAATCCTACCTGATATATGCTAAATGATACAGTCCAGGCCAAAACCAGAGTATAACCGACGGTAAACAAAGGCCATTTCCATCCGTTGGTTTCCCGCCTCATAACTGCCAGAGCCGCCATACAGGGTATATATAACAGGGTGAATATCATTAAAACATAAGCCACCAGCGGGGTCATCCCTGACTGTTCCCGCGCTCTCTCGGAAAAGGACGAAACCGTTTGAATCTCCCCTTCTTCTAAACTGTCTATATCCATGATGCTATACACGGTTCCCATGGTGCTGACGATGACTTCCTTGGCAGCAACCCCGGAAACCAGGGCAACTCCAACTTTCCAGTCAAAACCCAGCGGGCTTATAACGCCCTCTATCAGATGACCTACCCGGCCCGCATAACTTTGTTCCAGCTGTTGGACCGGATCATTAAATTCGACCCCATTCGCATCGTGTTGCGGAAAAGTGAAAAGTCCCCACATGAGAATCGAAGCTGCCAGAATGATGGTGCCGGCTTTTTGAAGATAAAGCCATGCTCTTTCCCACATATGGATGAGTAAAGCTTTGAAGGTAGGAAAGCGATACGGGGGCAATTCCATAACAAATGGTTCTGTCTCCCCGGGCAGCAACCACTTTCTGAAAACTTTAGCTAAAAGCAAGGCCATAAGTATGCCCAGTATATAGATAGAAAAAAGAATGTTCCCCGCTACTTTATCACTAAAAAAGGCTGCGATTAACAAAACATATACCGGTAATTTGGCTCCGCAACTTATCAGGGGAGTTACCAGCATCGTGGCTAGACGGTCGCGCTCATTCTCCAGGGTCCTGGAAGCCATAATAGCCGGTATACTGCAGCCAAATCCTATCAGCATCGGTACAAAGGATTTCCCATGCAGACCTGTACGATGCATAACCTTATCCATTAAAAAAGCAGCACGTGACATATACCCGGTATCTTCAAGTAGAGCAATTCCCAGAAATAACAACAATATATTAGGCAGGAATACCACGACTCCCCCGACCCCGCCAATAATGCCGTCTACGATCAGCGACTGCAGCAGCCCGTCGGGCATAATATCTGCCATCCGTTCTCCCAACCATCCAAAACCGGCTTCAATCCATTCCATGGGAGGCGCACCCAGAGTAAAGGTTAGCTGAAACAAGAGCCACATCATGGCCAAAAAAATGGGCAAACCCACTATGCGGTTAAGTAAAATATTATCGATTTTTTCAGTTAGGGTAACCCGGTCATCTCCGGGGTAAGAGACTGCTTCCTTCAAAACTCCCCTGATAAAGGCGTATCTGCCATGGGCTATGAGCATCTCAGGCTCTTCCCGGTACAGGTCTTGAAGCTTTTTTTGTGATTTTTCCACCTGCCTGGTGATGTCGGGCCAGGCATCGGATGTTTTGAACTTATTTATAATATCATTATCGTTTTCCAGAAGTTTCACGGCCAGCCACCTATTAGCTTTATCTTGTGCAGCAGCCAGTTCAACCTCTCCCACTGCGGTCTCTTGGAGAATCCTTTGCAATCCTACTATCTCTTTTTCCAATTCAACTTCATAGAAAAGGTCCCGCTCAGAAGGAATATTTATTTTTTCATATAACTCCACCACTGACTTCAGTATTTCCTGGCTACCTACATTTTTAAGACCAACAGTTGGAATGATTTTGCTGCCCAGAAGCTTCTCCATCAAAGGATAATCGATATGAATACCCCGGGCGGCGATCATATCCGTCATGTTAAAAGCCAGGAGCATGGGAATCCCCAGTTCTTTTAACTGTACCGTAAGATAGAGGTTACGCTCCAGATTATACGCATCAATAATGTTTACGATTATGTCCGGTTTTTCTTCAATAATAACCTGCCTGGCCAGCAACTCATCTGGGGAAAACGCCGTAAGGCTGTAAGTTCCTGGCAGGTCAATGATCTTTATTTGATATGGACCATAATTGACAGAACCTTCTTTTCTTTCTACGGTTACTCCGGGGTAATTCCCCACATGTTGCCGGGCTCCGGTGAGGTTATTAAATATGGTAGTCTTGCCAGTATTGGGATTGCCGGCCAGGGCAATCGTGATATGTTTTTTCATAAAAACCTTCCTTACTGCGATCTATGCTAAAATTATCGTTGCTGCTTCATTTTTGCGCAGGGACAGATAATACCCCTTAATCTTTATTTCTACCGGATCACCCATTGGAGCATATCTTTCCATCTGAACTTCTGATCCGGGAAGAATTCCCATATCCAATATTCTTCTTCTAATGGGCCCCGATCCGCTCACCTTACAAACGATGGCTTTTTCACCCGGCTTCAGGTCTCTGAGACTCCTGTTATTCATTGTTTTCACTCCCCTGTAATTCAATTTTTTTAGACTGGGTACTGCAACAATCACAATCATCCGCGCACCCACTGCATGTGTTACCGGAAAAAGTTTTTATAAATTTTTTAAATAAAAACCAGGATGAAAGAAATATCAGTCCGATAATGATTAAAATTTCCACCTTGTTCCCCCACACTAAATTTATTTTGATATTGATTATCATATTCATTATAGATCGTAAGCTGTCTCCTGTCTAGTATTTTTATCGCCCGCAGTCATACCCCTTCGAACCGAGGGCTGTTCTCAGCTGGAATGTTCAAACCGAAGACGGTTCTTAGATGGATTGAGGCTGGAGACAGGGTCTATAAAATGCCCATATTTTATCCCCTAGCTTTTACCGGCATTTATTTTTACAATAAAAAAAGAGTCAGATGGGGACGGTTCCATCTGACTCATAGCAACTCCCTGCCCCATCAAGATTTTTTTCGATAGAGAAATACCGGAAAGCACAGGGGAAAAAAACAATGATTATATGGAGGAACGGTTTTGGAAGGAAAAATGGCAAATCGTTGGATCGTAGTATTGGGATCCATTATTATGCAGTTAAGTTTAGGGGCCATTTACACCTGGAGCTTGTTTAACGCTCCTTTGGTAGAAACATTTGGTTGGGACCCCGGGGCTACTGTGTTCACCTTTTCCGTAACCCTGGTTTGTTTTGCCCTGGCCATAAACATTGCCGGGAGTATCCAGGATAAAATCGGTCCCCGAAAAGTAGCTACCGCTGGCGGAATTCTTACCGGGCTGGGAGTGGCTGCATCGGCTTTCGCCACGACACCAACCATGCTTTACATAACGTATGGTATCATTGCCGGACTGGGCATTGGTGCTGCTTACGTAACCCCTCTGGCTTCTTGTATAAAATGGTTTCCGGAAAAAAGAGGCCTTATAACCGGCTTAGTTTTAGCAGCCCTGGGAGTTGGAGGCATGGTTTTTAAACCCATCATCCTCTGGTTTATCATGAATGTAGGTGTAAGCACCGCTTTCTTATACCTGGGAATGATTTATGGAGCTCTGATTATCACCGGGGCCCAGTTACTGGCAGTACCCCCTGCGGATTATAAACCTCCCGGTTGGTCACCTCCAGCTCCTGCTTGGGGAGGAAGCTTCGTCCCCGGCTTGCGCAATTTCACGATGGCTGAAGCCATAAAAACACCCCAGCTTTATATGCTCTTTCTCTGGATGTACATTGTTGCGGCTTCCGGTCTGATGGTTATCAGTGTAGCCGCCAACATTGGCATAGAAATGGCGGGTCTAAGTCTGGCCACCGCCGGAAACGCAGTGGTCTCTTTTTCCCTGTTTAATGCTGCCGGGCGGTTAGGATTGGGCGGCATCTCCGACCGCTTCGGACGCAGAACCTCCATCATGTTCATCTTCGTACTCATGGGACTGGGTTTGCTGATCCTGAGCCTTACATCCCTGACCTATGCTACTTTGTTACTGGCGACCTGTATGGTTGGTTTCGCTTTCGGCGGTATGGCTCCGATATTACCTACATTAACCGCCGAATGGTTTGGCACCGTCAATGTGGGTAATAACTATGGAACCATATTCATTTTTTATGCCCTTGCCGCATTGACTGCACCCCGGCTTCCTATTGCCATTGGTTTTGAAGCCGCGTTTCTGGTGGGGGCCAGCGCTTGTGCATTAGGTTTCGCGGTCGCCTTCATGTCCAAACCTCCAAAGGCCCACCTTGGTGGCACAACCAAAACTACGTCTGCAAGGAAGTAGCCCGCTCCCCTGTAACTGACGTCCCTTTGTCATATACCCGGGTCATACAAATCATATCTTTCTGGCTGCTGCAATAAATAAAATGCCGGCAAAGACCATCGTCATCATGGCGAAAACAGCAAAAGAATAGCTAAATCCGATCCAGCCAATTACAATACCAAAAACCAAAGATATGCAAGAAAATGAAATATCAATCGTATTTTCCTGTAGAGACAATGACACGGTCCGGGCACTATTCTCCGCGGATACCACCAGCCAGGCTATAACATTAGGGGCCAAAGACGTCTCTATAGCCGGGGTTTTTAACAACATGCAGCCTGATAAAAACAGCAAATCCTATAAAAAATAATAACATAAAAAGCCCACCTGACCAGGAGACGCCAGACTGGCATATGCCCCAAAGCCAGCGGAAATATAAAAGTGACCGGTATCGTATCCGATCACTTTTTGGAAAAAATAAATGAGCTCCAACGAAACTTTATCGACTTCTTTCCTTCTTCACCTTCTAACGTTGTTTCCCTTTCCAACTTTCCTTTAAGCCCTTCATCCATTCTTTCAATTACTTGCTGCCTATATCATTTTTACTTCACTTCTGCTTTTACTTTTTCACCTTTTTACGGGTTTTTGTAATTACTTCCGTTTAGTAAGTCTGTTATAAACAGGGTTCTTTGATTTTCCTGGATATAGTGATTGTGCTTTCACTTGGTACTTGTTTTCCAGTTGGTCTGTTCTGTTTCTGTTTTCCGGCTCTGAAGGTTTTCATCTTAGGTGTTCCTTGGAGCTTACATATAATAATACTAAATACCATACCAGATGGCAAGATGACAAGTATAGCAAAAACTTGCATATAAGCGGTTTTTCCTCATTTAATCTGCTTGTTCTATCTTTTTCTGCTTCTGGCACTTTTATAATATTTACGTAATTGAAAAAATGCAGCCCGGGTGAGGAATATTGAATAACCCTTCACACATCCCTTTCCCGGTGGGAAGTCCTCTCTTCATCCACCCAGTCTTCCTCAACATAAACCATCCCGTTGCGTCCTTCAACCTTGCGGTTAGGCCCCGCCTTATAAAGCGTACATGATAAGGGCCCATAGCAGAATGTCTCCCGGCGGTATTTCTTCTTACTTGGGTTCCATTGATCAATAATCATTTCTACCGGCATCCGACATCCCCATATGCAGGTAGAACACTTGCTATCGTAGGTTCTAGTCGCCAGCCTCCTGTGTCCTCGCCAGCGATAGGTATCAAGATCCGGCGGTACGTCTTCCCAGGGAGGCGGGTTTATACCAGACGACATCGAGGAGATTTTCTTCAGCTGCGACACCTTATAAAATGCAACCGGCTCCAGCCTCTCATCTGCCACCGGCACACAGGTCCCAGAAATCTGGTCGCCCGCTTGAAATCTGTGCTTTTTCTGGGCTGCCTTTCCGATGCCAAGCGAAAAATCTCTGTCCTCACCGGCAATGGACCCCGTCATTTTCAGGGCATAGCCCAAATAACTGTGCGAGGATTCATCAAAGGAACGGTTCAGCCTGATCCGGGGCTGGATGGATAGGATGGTTCCCTGGAAAAACAATTTGACCATTGGGACTGGCACCTCCCCTATTAATTTAACGATAACAGCCAAAAAGCAGCACGCCACTTGCGTTTCATTATATCCATTTAACATCCATGTATTGGGTTTATTTTTTGTCGGCCGACATTACGGGAAGAGGTAAAAATCCCGCCCATATAAGCTTGCTGATTAGTACCCCTGTACTCATGACCAAATGCTAATCAATCTATTAATAATATCTCGTAAAGATCCAGATGCGTAGCTTCTCGTATATGCATCCTGCTCCTTTGTTTCTTCCCTATTACGAACCTCCATTTTATAGATTTCTTTGGCAGTTTGTGCATAGCATAATAAAATGGCAGCGGATTGCACTTTATAAATACGGCATTGCCTGTAAAACCCTGTCGCCAACACCTGGAAAAAAGCTCTAGGGAACTGATGAAGGAGTTTTATCATTGGATCTATTTGAACATAATATACATAAAAAAATCGGGCTTCCGGAACCAGCAGCAGGTTAGTCGAAATACCTACAGAAACCAGTTTTCTCCTGCACCTGCATCCTATACAAACACACCAGGAAGAACGGTCCTGCTCATTCCGAAAATGAGTCAAAAAGAACCGTCCCCTTTGACTCGGAGGAACCGGCGGATCAGCAAAAACATTGCAATCCCCATCCCGGCCCCGGTGGTGTCCAGGAGGACATCCGTCACCTCTCCACTGCGCCCGGGTATGAACAGCTGGTGGATCTCATCGGTGACAGCATAGAGTCCACAGATGGCTAGGGCCGTGAATACCGCTTTTCCTCCCTGCACCCCGCTCCGGCCCAGGGCATGGATAGTCAAAATCCCCAGTACAAAAAAGGCCAGGAAATGGGCACTCTTGCGTATCCCGTACTCCAGAAAACCCATATCTATGTTGATACCGGGGGCCAAGGTGCGGATGATATCAACCACAAACCCGGTGATCTCACCGCTAAGTTCTGCCGAAGCAGTCGCCGGCTGATGAGATAGGAAAAAGATCAATCCCATCCAGAGAAAAACCGCGGCCCAGGAAAAAATCTTTTTCAGCTGCATCAGATAAAATCCTCTCTCACCAGAATCATGTTGCATCGAGTTAAGGGATACAGGGATCTTTTCCGGACCCTCAAATCAGGGCACAACTGCGCCCCCCATCCCCTAACATAATACCAGATCAGGCCCCGGCTCTAAAAGAACGCACTAGAAAATCCCCCATAAGTCCCAGGGATTTATGGTCACCGGAACGAAAACCAGGGACCAGGTACGGGGATATGTGGAGGGAATAACCGAGCCTTCGCGTTTAAACCCGTAAGCGTGGGCTCCCGGCACAAAATATGCATTATGCCGCAGAGTTCTATATTGTTCACGGATACCATGATATAGGGGGCAGGTTAATCTTGCTTTTCCCATTGCTTTTTTATATAGTACCAGTATGTAATAAATACCAATGAAGGATACGATAGCAAAATGGATAGCCTGACTTTACAGACCCTGGATGCGCATCTGGATTTTTTTAAAAAGATGTATGACGCAGTGAGACTAGTAGATCCGGTGGCCAAAAAAGTGGTTGAGCAACGGGGAGTCACCAGGGAGAGCCCGGATGAAACCTGCTTCCACTACTGGCAAGACCAAAAGATCTGCGACAACTGTATCTCCATTCGGGCACATCAGCAAGGAACGTGCTTCATCAAGCTGGAAAGCGCGGAGGAGTTCATTTTACTGGTTACCTCTTTACCCATCATTGATGCCGGCAACCCCCTGGTTTTAGAACTCCTGAAAAATGCCACCAAAACCATGATGATCGGAAAAGGCACATACTCTTCCGGGCATTTCATGCACGAATACATTCAAGCCATGAATGAGCAGATCATTTCCGATCCCCTGACCGGTGTCTACAACCGGAGGTTTATTGATGAGAGACTGCCCGCTGAAATCGTCCGCACTATGGTCGAAGGTCATACCTTTTCCGTCATATTTCTGGACGTGGATAACTTCAAACAGATCAACGATACTTTAGGACATATAGTCGGCGATCAAGTGATACAGTCCATAGCCCGGATGCTAGTCACCCAGGTCCGGGATGGACTCGATTGGGTGGCACGGTATGGAGGGGATGAATTCCTCATCTTTCTGCACAATACCCCCCCCAAGATCGCGTTTCAGATTGCGGAGCGCATCCGGACAAAAATTGCAAACCTGAATGAATCCACTGACCTGCCCACAGCCTTCACCGTTTCCATGGGCCTATATACTCAAGGCCTTGAAGCGCTAGATGCGCAGGAGATCATCCGCTTGGTGGACAGAAGACTATACAAAGCCAAGCAGCTGGGAAAAAATCGTATCTGCGGAGAATTATGATGCTCTTAAGGGGTTAGACTCGAAAAAAGATGAATCAATTACAACGATAGCATAAACAAGAGCAATACCTATTCAGCCGAGTTTATACCTTCTCCGGGATCCTCTTGTTCACCAAATAGAGTCCTGCCTTCACTTCACCAAATGGGGTCAGGCCTTTACTTCACCAAATGGCAGCACCAAATGGGGTCAGGCCTTTACTTCACCAAATGGCAGCACCAAATGGGG
>PWPP01000005.1 GCA_003558625.1 Syntrophomonas sp. | reverse complement strand
TTCTGCCCCTAACCCAAATACATTGCCATCGGTAAAGCGGGTGGAAGCATTGGCAAATACTGCCGCCGCATCTACACTATCCATAAACTTGCGCACATTGGAGTAGCTTTCGCTGACAATGGCTTCACTGTGACCGGTTCCATAATAATTAATATGGTCAACGGCTTCGTCGATCCCCTCTACTACTTTCACCGCCAGGATCAGCTCCAGGTATTCCTCTTCCCAGTCTGCTTCGGTGGCAGCTTTTATGCCGGGTATAATCTCCCGGGTCCGTTCACAGCCCCTGATCTCCACCCCGGAATTCTGCAGCCTGGTGATAATTGGAGGCAAATACTCATGTGCTACAGCTGCATCAACCAGCAAGGTTTCTGCGGCATTGCAGACAGAAGGGCGCTGAACCTTGGCATTGTGGACGATATCAATGGCTTTTTTCAGTTCTCCATGCCTGTCCACATACACGTGACAATTCCCCATACCGGTCATGATAATCGGCACCCGCGCATTTTCCTGCACCGCTTCCTTTAGTCCTTTTCCGCCCCGGGGAATTAATAAATCCAGATACTCATACATGGTCATCATAAATACAGCAGCTTCTTTATCTTCGCTGTCCACCAGCTGTATGGCTCCTTCCGGCAAACCGGCTTCAACCGCTGCCCGGGAACATATCGCCGCTATGATGCGATTGGAATTAAGGGCTTCTTCCCCTCCCCTTAAGAGAATGGCATTGCCCGATTTTAAGCATAAAGCAGCCGCATCAGCCGTTACATTGGGCCGGGATTCATAAATCAGGCCGATGACCCCGATGGGGACCCGTTTCCGGCCCACTTCCAGCCCGTTAGGCCGTTTATAGGATGAAACAATTTCTCCTATGGGATCAGGAAGGGCAGCGATTTCCCTTAACCCGGCGGCCATATCTTGTATTCGCTCCGGGCTTAGCGCCAGCCGGTCCAGCAAAGCAGCAGTCAACCCCTGTTTTTTGCCCTGTTCGATATCCTTCTCATTTTCTTTTAAAATAATACCGGTTTCCTGCTCCAGTTGTGCAGCCATACCCAAAATCGCCTGGTCTTTCATGGTGCTGGGTGCAGTGGCTAAAAACCGGGCGGCGGCTTTGGCCTTCTTTCCCTGTTCTAGCAATTCATCCTTGTAATTAAATTTCATTTCGCATATTGAAGACGGTGTGTTACCTCTTCAATTTCCCCCTTTCGCATCTTTTTTTGGTCAAAGCATTTATTCTTTGATCCAAAGATTATTGCGATGAATAACCTCATCATAATCCTTGCTGCCTAATGTTTTTTCAATCTCGGAAGTCTTTTTCCCTGCAATCAGAGCAGTTTCCCGGGAATCGTAATTGATCATGCCCCGGGCCACTTCGCGCCCGTCTGTGGTTATAACATCCACCACCATTCCGCGGTCAAATGACCCTTCCACCCTGGTAATGCCTGAAGGCAAAAGACTTTTACCCCGGTTTAACAGGGCATTTTCTGCCCCGTTATCAATGTGCAGTTTGCCGTGAACTACAGTGCCAAAGGCAATCCATTTTTTGCGGGCATGCATCTTAGACTCCCGGGGAACAAAAAGCGTCCCTAAGGACTCTCCTCCAATAATCCTGCGGATAACATGATGATTGTTACTGTTGGCAATAACCATGGGAACACCGGAAGCCATGCAAATCCGTGCTGCCCTCAGTTTGGTAATCATGCCCCCGCTGGCGAAATGCGTACCCCTGCTTCTGGAATTATCCTCCATCTGCCGGGTGATCTCCTCCACCTGGTCCAAGAGACAGGCCTGGTCATTGATTCTGGGATCACAGTCATATAAACCGTTTACATCAGATAAAACGATAGATAAATCTGCATCCACCAAAGCCGCCACCATTGCGGACAAAGTATCATTATCTCCAAACTTAATCTCTTCAATGGCTACGGTATCGTTCTCATTGATGATGGGGATCACGTCCATATTTAATATGGCCTCCAGGGTGTTGGTGGCATTTAAGTAACGGGTCCTCTCATCCAAGTCTTCCCGGCTGAGGAGAACCTGGGCCACAATTTTACCGAATTCAGCAAACAGTTTTTCATATAAATGTAATAGTGCACCCTGGCCGATGGCTGCCAGTGCCTGCTTTTCAGGAATGGTTCGGGGTACGGTTTTATATCCCATTTTGTTAGCCCCCACACCTACAGCACCCGAGGTCACCAGCAAGACTTCCTTGCCCTGGTTATGCAGGTCCGACATCTCCATGACCAGACCTTCAATACGCTGCAAATTAAGCTTTCCATTGGGATAGGTCAAAGTGCTGGTACCTACTTTAATCACGATCCGTTTGAAAAATTTAAAATTGGTTCTCCAGTTCATACTTCACCTCGAGTATATTTAATCCGTATATTCGAATTCCCATTTACTGATCCTAACCGTATCCCCATTTTTAATCCCTCTTTTTTTCAGGGCATCTTCCAAACCCATATATTGAATGGTACGCTGAAATCTTTCCACCGCTTCCTGGTTGTTTAAATCCGTCATGGCTACCAGCTTATCAATTCTTTTTCCCCTGACTTCATAAACCCCGGCCTCAAACTGTATTTCAAAAGGCGGTTCCTCTTCATAAGCCACGATCATTTCTTCTTCTATCACAGATTCTTCCGGGGGCAAACTTTGCAATAGTTTAAAGGTTTCCTCAACCAGCTCTTCGATTCCTGCTCCGGTTACTGCAGATATGCAAAACACGTGGTCGCCGTGGCTTGCTTTTAAATCCCTTGCCTTTTCATAAGCCCCGCTTATATCCATTTTATTGGCCACGATAAAAAATGGCCGCTCAAGCAGTTCCTCTTTGTACAACCCTAGTTCATGCCTCAAAGCCTTAAAATCTGCCACTACATTGCGGCCGTCTGTTTCCGCCGCATCCAGGACAAACCAAAAAATCCGGTTGCGTTCTATATGGCGCAAAAAATTTAGACCCAACCCGGCTCCCCGGTGAGCCCCGTCTATAATACCCGGAATATCTGCCACAACAAAGGAAGACCGGTTTTTGGTCTCCACCACTCCCAGGTTCGGGGCCAGGGTGGTAAAGGGATAATCGGCAATTTTGGGTCGTGCCGCCGATATCCTGGATATCAGGGTTGACTTGCCGGCATTGGGAAATCCCACTAAACCCACATCAGCCAATAATTTAAGTTCCATTTTCAACCATTTCTCTTCTCCCGGTTCTCCTTTTTCAGCAAAAGAAGGCGCTTTTTGGATAGAGGAAGCAAAGCGGGCATTTCCTTTTCCACCCCGCCCGCCACTGGCCGCCACCACTTCTTGTCCGTGATAGGTTAAATCGGCAATAACCCTGCCGCTATCATCATCTTTGATAATGGTTCCAACCGGCACTTTCACCAGCAGGTCCTCTCCCCTGCTGCCATGCATGTTTTTTCCCTGGCCATGGCTGCCCCGGTCCGCCTTAAAATGGCGTTTATATTTAAAATCTATTAATGTGTTTAATCCTTCATCGGCCATAAATATTACGCTGCCGCCGCGTCCCCCGTCTCCTCCTGAGGGCCCCCCCAAGGGAACATATTTTTCCCGGCGAAAAGCCACAATGCCATTGCCGCCATCTCCGCCTTTTATATATACCCTGGCTTCATCTATAAACATTTCTCTTCTCCTTGTTAAAGCCTGACTCTTTTCAGTTCCTGTCCTGCGGGTGATGTAAAAACCAGATAAATTTTTTTCCCGTTTTCGTCAACCCGGATGGAAAGATCCAATGCCAATGCTTCCTGTTTATGTTCCTCGCGCAGCGTGCATAAACTCTTCCAGGGTTCATGGTGCTGTTTTAGAAGTTCTACATTCTCGTCGGTTAAATTCTTATAGTTCAATTTGATGCCCAACTCCCGCGCAGATATCATCTGCCGGAAAAAATACAAAGCCGGTCCGGCTTGTAAAGCATTGAAAAGGTACGTTTCCTCCATCATTTCCTGTGCCATATTATTCAAATAATTTTGGGCCTTCGCATAATTCTGCATCTGCATATAACCGCTTATTACCTGCAGGTTGTTGGCAAAATCATGTTTAATCCTTCTAACCAGGGCCAGGACTTCTTGCTCCGTCACCTTTTCCCCTCCTGTTCGCAATCAAATCATAACAAAAACCCCTGAAAATTTCCAGGGGTTAACAAAAACGATTGCCGCCGGTTTCTTCGCTGATTACTGCTGCAATCCCGCAGGATAGACGCTAACCATCTTCTTGTCTCTGCCTTTTCGTTCAAACTTCACTAAACCGTCAATGTTGGCAAACAAGGTATCATCTCTGCCTTTGAGGACATTTTGGCCCGGATGTATTTTGCTTCCCCGTTGTCTCACCAGTATATTGCCGGCTCTCACAACCTGTCCGTCGTACCTCTTGACTCCCAAGCGTTTAGATTCACTGTCTCTGCCGTTTCTGGAGCTTCCCACACCTTTTTTATGTGCAAACAGCTGCAAATCAATCCTTAACATGCTTAACACCTCCTTACTACCACGTTTATATAATCGGTATAGTCTTTGGCTAATAATAACAGTCCTTCGGCCATGGTGGACAGAATAATCTGGGCCTTCTGATTCTCCGCCCCGTTCAGCCCGGCCGGCAGTGTACATTCCAGGAACCCCTGTTCTTTGTGAAAGCGGGGTTTAGGCTCAATATGCCTGTACAAACCGACCAGTGCGGTCTGAGTGACCGCCGATACACCGGCACAGTAGATATCTTCCCCGGAATCGGCAAACCCGGCATGTCCCTGCACCCGAAAAGCAATCACGTCTTCTCCCTTATAATCCAGGGTTACCTGTATCATCAGCCCTCAATCTTTTCGATTTTAATCTTGGTATAAGCCTGGCGGTGCCCCTGGGTTCTACGGTAGTTTTTTCTTCGCTTGTATTTGAACACTCTAATCTTTTTGGCTTTGCCATGATCAATGACCTCTACCTGTACCCGGGATCCCGACAAGTAGGGCGTCCCTACTTTCACATTTCCTTCATCATCTTTAATGAACAGGATTTTTTCGAAACTGATGTTTTCTCCCGGTTGGGCCTGGATTTTTTCCACCCTGATAATATCACCTTCGCTGACGGTATATTGCTTCCCACCGGTTTCAATTATGGCATACATTTAATACTTTACACCTCCGCATTATTTAGACTCGCCAGTCACAGGCAGAATATCATCCTTTGTCAACCTTGGTCACCCCAGGGGCACGGCATTAACAACCTGTCCGCCATCCTATTCCCCTCATGGTTAGATTCCGGCTTCAAGCCTGGTGGTAATGCATGCATACTCACCCTGCTTAAACCAGAGAGTGCCGGTTAAACCCGGACTGTGCGGTTGAAACAATGTCCAACAAGAATCCAAGATATAATTTAACACAATATAGACCCTATCGTCAAGTATCACCGAATACCTGCTTATTTGGTATAGAGCTTATACTCTGCGGGATTTAACTCTTTATTATGCAAGAACTCAATGTTCTTGCGGCTTTTATCTTTAATAAACTCTACATCCTCCAGGCTCGCGGTCAGACAGGCCAGCAGTTCGGTATTGGCTTCACAGACAATTATGTCATTTTCAGTATAAGCCATATGGGCCATTTTCCTTTTTATTTCCGAACATAAGGCAAAGGTGTTGACCACCCGGCCCCGGCCCTGGCAGGAATTACATTCTGTAGTAAAAAAATCGGTGATTCCGTAGCGGGTTTTCTTGCGGGTAATTTCTAAAAAGCCCAGACTGGTTAGACCCATCATCCGGGTGTGGGTTTTATCCTTACTCAGTTCTGCCTTAAATAAATTAATCACTTGCTCTTTATTATTATTGTCCTGCATATCTACAAAGTCAACCAGTATAATACCCCCGATGCTTCTTAAACGCAGCTGCCGGGGGATCTCTACGGCCGCCTCCAAATTAAGCTTCAAAATGGTATCTTCAAAGCTGTTTTTGCCGGTATACTTGCCGCTGTTAACATCAATTACTGTCATGGCTTCCGTGACATCAAATATCAGGTAGCCTCCATTTTTCAGCCATACTTTACGCTTAAGTGCCCTTCTGAAATCTTTTTCCAGGCCATATCTTTCCAGCAAGTCCCCCTCTACATACTTAAGGGAT
>PWPP01000017.1 GCA_003558625.1 Syntrophomonas sp. | reverse complement strand
GATCTACCGGCCGGGAGTCCCTATCATATCAGTTTGGGAGCCAACAACCGCACTGGTACTTTGGTGCCAGGGCACCGTTATGGCAATGTTTACCTGGGCCCCCATAGTCTATTGACCATGAAACTGGGCAATAATCCCAACACCATCTATCCGGTGCGTATGGATATCCTGGATTTAGCCAACCACAATGCTCGTCTTACGCTTGAGGGAGATGGCATTGCATACTTGTACCTAAGGGAGTTTAAAGGCCGGGGCAGTGGTTTTTTTATTGAAGGGAATGCTTCCGTGGTCCTGTTCCTGGAACCGGGTGGGGCGTTTGACCTGCACGGGACCCCTTCTTTTATGGGGATGGTTTACGGACCCTCGGCTACGGTGAATCTTGGAGGAGGATCCACTTTTAAGGGTTCTATTGTGGCAAATGAAATTACAAGTACGGGAAATGTCAGCATTGAATATATTTCTCTCCATGCCCCGGGTGACATCTTTTTTTCGTACACTCAGGATACCTGGAGAGATAAATAAAGATTCCGGGAATCGAACCAGCGGTTTTCCGGGAGCTGGAGAGAGGTGAACGGATATTGCCGCCCGGCATGAAAAACCAAAGAGGATTCACCCTGGTAGAACTCCTGGTGGGGATGGTTTTATTGATCATCATCCTGGCCGTGGGGTACGGGTTTTATTTTTTCGGCAACCGCTCCTTTACCGAGGGCCAAATCCAGTCCGACCTGCAGCAAAACGTGCGCTTGCTGGCGGACTTAATTAACCGGGAAGTTCGCTACGCCGAAGTGATGGAGATCATTCCCCCGGTGGTAAACCCCGCCCATTTAAGCACTGATTGGGATTATATTTTTCTCTATAACCAGGAAATTAAGCACAAGAGAATGGGGCAGCCCCCCGCGGATTTGTTTACCCCCATTTCCCAGGGCAAAGAGTTTGAGTTAACTTTTTCCTCCCGGGATAATACCCTGTCCTCTACCGTCGATGGTACTTTTGAGGGGCGTGCATACAGTGTAGAAACCGAGGTGGTTCTGTCAAATCTAAGTGCCATCCAGGGACTGAGCATCGGACAGGCCGTTCGTTTCAGAACCCCGGCCCCACTGGAGCCTATGTTTAACTTTGTGTTCCTGGCTCCGGAAGAACATATCGAAGGAAAGAAAACCCTGCAGCCTATTCAGGTGAGTATCAAAACCGAATTTATTGCCGCTACCGCTTGGGCCCGATCCGAATTTCAGCTGGCGGAGAAAGTCAATGAACCGGGTTGGATTTCTAATTGGGTGCCGCAATGGGATGGATTCTATATTGTGAATGATCACTACATAGACAATTCCAATGAAACTACCTTCTTTTTACAGTGGAATGCGGCCCAGGGTATTCCTTCCGGTCAGAGTTTGGAAGACCTGCCCCCGGGTATATACTGGATACGGAGCCAGATCTGGACCGACAGCAGCAAGACGGAATTGTTGATTGATTATCCTTTTACCCGGCCTTATTTGATTATGCCCCTGATTAACAAAGCGGAAATAATCACCACCCAGATTATTCGACTCACCTTTATGAAGGAGATGGACAACAGTGCAGGGCAGTTAACCGACCCTGGCCACTGGACGATTTATACCGATGGAGCCCCAGCAGCGTTGAATGTTGGCAGTATCACCTATGAACCTGAAAATCTGGAGCTGACGTTTACCCTGGAAAACAGCTCCCTCAATCCAAATAAAACCTATTATATTAAACCGCATCCGGGTGAGATCACTGTTTTGGATGGTGCCTATAAAAGCGGGAAGGTCTATGGCCGCCTGCTGGAATAAAGGCGTGAATGAGACGGGTGTCGATTTTGTGCAGATCCCGGTATATGAATGTTTTGCATTATGAACCTTTTTGGCCCCAGCTTTCCCAGATCCTGTACCTAGAAGGCGATGTTTCTATGCCATGCTGTGCTTTTATGATGGGGCTCGGGGTTTATGCACGATACTCCCTTCTTATAGATCCCTTATATCCCTAAAGGTGCTGCAAGGAATTGGCTCCCCGGTCGTATCATAGATAATGTTTTGTCCTTTGCTCCCGTATACATTTTAGAGAAAGGGACCGCTTATGAACCGTTTGAAAAAAAGTTTCATTTCAATGCTTATCTTCCTGGTGCTGGTCTTTAGTGCCGGCATTCCCCCGGCCCCAGCGCCGGTCTTTCTTAATGATCGCAGTGGAGATATCATTGGCTCCCGGTCCTTACTGATCGAAGACCTTGTTCTTCCCGCAGGTCTTTCGGGTGCAGGTCAGGTTATCAGCCTGGCTGACAGCGGCCTGGACCGGGGAAGCCTGGAGGAGATTCATCCTGATCTAGAGGGTGGACGGGTGCTGCGTCTGGAATCCTACAGCGATCGTAAAATAGCTGATGACCCCACCGGCCACGGTACTCATATGGCTGCTACCCTGGTTGGCAGTGGAGCCGCATCAGACGGCCGGTACCGGGGTATAGCTCCGGGAGCGGTCCTTTATTTCCAGGCTCTTTTAGACCAGGAGGACGAACTGGCCCTGCCCCGGCACTTAAACGACCTGCTGGCTCCTGCATATGGATCCGGAGCCCGGATACAGGTCAACGGGTGGGGGGGGACTCCCAATGACTATACTGGCCGCAGCTACCAGATTGACTATTTTATTCATCGCAATCCTGATTTTTTAACTATATTCGGTGCCGGCAACAACGGTCCTACTTCCGGCAGCCTGACCGCAGAAGCCAACAGCAAAAATGCCCTCACGGTTGGATCCAGCCAGGTACCCCGTCCCGCCTATACCCCGGAAGGACGTTATGCGGACATGATTGCAGATTCTTCCAGCCGGGGTCCGGCTGGAGACGGCAGGATAAAACCCGAGCTTTTGACCCCGGGGTCAGCCGTGATATCAGCCTGTTCCAGCCTGGTGGAGGGCAATTTTGCCGCCAATTCTTATTACAGCCGCAAAGGGGGCAGCAGTATGGCTGCTGCGGTTACCGGGGGAGCGGCGGCCCTCTTGCGGGAATACCTGGAAAAAGCCGAGCATTTGCACCATCCCACATCTGCTCTTATGAAAGCCCTGCTGGTAAACGGAGCCAGGACTCCGGAAGGTTTTCCCTCCCGGGAACAGGGTTTTGGCATTCTGGATCTGTCGGGAACGGTTTTAGCCCTGCAGGAAGGTACCTTCCGGTACCAGGATGCCGGCCCGCAACTGGCAAGCGGTGAAACCTGGGAAACCAGTTATGTGGTAGGGCCGGGAGAAGCCGACCTGAAGATAACCCTAGCCTGGACTGATCCTCCGGCCCGGCCCGGAGCCGCCAAAACCCTGGTCAATAATCTGGACCTGGAGGTTGAAGCCCCGGGTGGGATCCTTTTTTACGGCAATGATTTCAAGAAACAGGGCCAGGCTGATGCCCTGAATAACATAGAACAGGTACTGATTCCTGGAACGGAACCGGGCGAATACAGGATCCGGGTCAGCGCCCGGGAGCTGGAGCTGGAAAGCAGCCGCCAGTCTTTTGCCCTGGTATGGGGTCAGCCCCTGCAGCGGGAAACCGTAACCCGCCAGGAAGGATCTTTCCTGTTTACAGATGGCGGCCCTATTTTGGATCTGCGGGAAAAAACCATATTTCATGCGGATGATGAGAGCCTGAACCGTGAGGGGCAGGCGATTCAGCGGGGCAGCGAAATCTATGTCGCCCCGGAGGCACTTTATATATTTACCCGCACCTGGGACAGCGGGGGGATCCAGCTGCTAGAGGAGCAGGAGGAAAAGCTGTTCCTGGAAATTAATGCCGGCGCCCGGGATGGAGGATATTATTTAGATCCGGGGATGCTAACACCAGAACAGGGAGTATTGCCCCATATTACCGTAAACGGGGAGCCGGTGAAAGACCTGGAGGAGATCCCGATGGGAGTCGAAGTCCGGGGCAGCATTCATCCCTTCGCACAGACCTTGTGGAGACTGGAAGCTTCTTTCCAGGAGGTGAGCGGGTATATCACAGAAATAAGCACTCAACCAGGGAATATTAAGTTGTTTCAGGACCCTCGAACTTACTCCCTGGCGCCCTGGACAGCAGTAGCCTATAAGGATAAAATGATAGACACCATAACCGCCGAAGCCCCTTACGGGTCGGCCCAGACTGCCCGGGTCAACCAGCTGGCCCCGGGAATGAAAGTCCGGTTAACCCTTTCTCCGACTACCGGCCTGGTGCAATATGTTGAGGTGGAGAGACAAATGGTGGTAGGAACCATAAAAGAGGTGCAACCTGGGCAGGAAAAGATTACCCTGGATACCGGAAAAAGCTATCAGCTCTTTCCCGGAGCCCCGGTGTATAAGGACAAAGAACTGGTGGCACTGGATCAGCTGCGCCCGGGGAACCGGGTGACCGCCATGCTGCTGGTGGATACCGAGAGCATCATCCAGCTTCAGGCCAACAGCCGGATTACCTATGGCAGGGTAGTTTTTTACAGCCATAGTGATCACACCTTGTATATTATCAATGAAGACAATCTTTTTCAGAGCTTTAAAGTTACAGAAGCAACCGAGGTATTTCGCTGGAAGATTGCCCTGGATCCCACATCCATCCAACCCGGCAGCTGGGTGCGTTTGATCCTGCATCCCGGGGAGGACCAGGTTTGGAGAGTAGATGTGGCCGAAGTGGGCCGGGAAGTTGAAGGGAAGGTCTGGTCATTTAACCCCTATAACCAGGTACTGGCCCTGCAAGACGGATCCAGATACATCTATAGTGAAGCCAGCCTGATTACCAAATCAGGTTACCGCATCGATCCTGACATGATTACCCCCGGGGAAGAGGTGCATTTGACTACCCTGCAGGCCCCGGGCCTATGGTCCGAGGTTTTGGCCCAGGTAGAGGTCCTGGGGGCAGGGCCTGTCAATGAGCCTCAGCTGGAGGTAAAAGCCTACTCCCTGCGAGGGGTATTAATAATCCAGGGAAGGACCACAGCCGACCGCCTATACCTGTACCGCCAGGATGGAAGCAGGGATATCTTGGAGATTAAGGCCGACGGCAGCATCAGCCAGCTTTATGCCCTGCTGCCAGGGGAAGAACAATTTTTCCTCATTGCTTTGGATAGCTCTACTAAGGGTATTAAAGGCCGGGATGTTTCCATAGAGACTTATAGTACCCCGGAAACCCCAACGGAGATACCGGAAGACAGCCTAGAGGATATTACCGGTCATCCTGCTGAAGCAGCCATCCGGGCTTTGGTCAGCCGGGGAGTGGTACAGGGGGATGGGGACGGGCACTTTTATCCCGACCAGGCGATAAGCCGGGTCCTGTTTATTCATATGCTGGCCCGGTCTCAGGACTGGGTCCTGGAAGAGACTTCCCCGGTAAATTATTTTACCGACAGCAGCCTGATCCCATGGTGGGCCACAGAATCCGTTTATGCCGCCAGCAGCAAGAATGTCATAAAAGGCTACCCCGACGGTGCCTTGCGGCCTTATGAAGCTCTAAGCCGTAGTGAGCTGGGAGTGATCCTCTCCCGCCTGATTCCGGCGACCGGGGAGTCTGGAGCGGTACAGATGGTCCGTCTGCACCTGGCCCCGGAGGTGCCCTTCTGGGCAGAAAATTCTTTCGGAAACCTTTATGAAAAGGGATGGCTGCCCTGGATCAACCTGGGCCATTATTCCCTTCAACAGCCGGTTGCCAGGGGGGAAGCCGCCACAGTCATTGCCCGCCTGGAGGAAGCAGGATTATAGTTTAAATTTTCCGAGGTGTGCTCAAAGGCAGCCAACCAGGAAAAGAAAGAAATGAGACCGCAAAACCTGCTTTGATGATAAGCTATACAAAATCGGTTCTGGAAAAGGGGGCCATGTCGGCATGCAGGTCTGGCATGAAGCCAGGTAAGCCCGATTCTATTCATGCCGGGACCTTCCCGGAGAAAGGGGGTTGGGAGGATGGTGACGTTGGGACAAGCGCTTCGCTATGCCCGGGTCAGGAGCAAATTAACCCGGGCCCAGGTGGCTTCAGAACCGGGCTTTTGCGAATTAGCCCTCTATCGCTATGAGCAGGGGACGGCCATTCCCGATGTCTTAGCTCTGGACCGGCTGGCCCGTTTGTACCGGGTTGATGTAGACCTGTTTTTGCAGTATATTCCCGGGGCAGATCCGGTCGT
>PWPP01000119.1 GCA_003558625.1 Syntrophomonas sp. | reverse complement strand
TATAATCAGCACCAAGCAGGCCTGGAGGCACAGGAACGCCTGGTCCGGGCTGCGGAGCAGGAAAAAGCCCGCCATGCGTTTTTGCTGGAGGAGATCGAAACCATGATTCCGGTGGGGCTGTGGCTTTACCGCTTAGAAATGGAAAAGGATCAGCTTCATTTACGGGGCCGGGCTAAAAGCCCGGCGGCAATATCTTCGCTGGTTCAGGAGTTAAACCGGTCTGACCGTATCGGAGACATAAAAAGTCTGGAATCTCGCTGGGAGCGGGATCAGGGACAGATACAGTTTGTTATTTCTTGCACGGGAGTGGAGGGACTTGATCAGAGCAGATAAACGGATATGGTATGTTCTGGGAGGACTGCTGTGGGTGTTGTTGTTAACCGGCTATTATTACCAGGGATACCTGCCTTTATGGGAGCAAAGGCAAGAAACCCTGAAACTGAAAGAGGTCCGGGAAGCCCGGTTATATGAATTGGAACAGGTGGGGGAGGACCTGCCTGCTTTTTTACGTGAAGCGGAAGGATTGATCCGGGAATCAACCCGGCTGCAAGAGCAGGTGCCGGGTCCGGTGGGGCTGGATGAAAGCCTGGTTTTTTTTAGTACGGCTGCTGACTGGGCCGGGGTAGATCTCCTGACTCTTCATTTTTACAATGATACCCTTCCCCTAAACCCGGACCAAACGGAGGAGCCTCAAAAAACCATTTATCATATAAGTGCTGCCGGGGGGTATTTTGCCTTGATGGATTTTTTGCTTGTGCTGGAAAATGCTCCCCGGATTTATGCCCTGGAAACCTGTCTGCTATCTTTGGAGCAGAGGGCTGAAGAGGCAGGGGAGTTTCCAACCGGGGCCGAAGAAGAAGGAAATGTAGGGACGGCCAATGCCGCACCCACCCAGGCGTTTGGCATCGAACCCAGCCCACAGATCAGAGCTGAACCTATGGTGGTAATGCCCGGGCCCAACCCGGAGACAAAGCTGGAAATGAAGTTGAGGGTTTATGCTTTTCACCAGGGGCAGGATGCAGCCGGCAGCGGGATGAAAAAGAGTTAGGAGAGCCGGGATTTCCGGCGCCGCAATCCTTTTCATGGTGAATAAAGCGGGCAAACCCTGCTATCTGCCGGTGCGTAAACGTGTTATAGGACCGGGAATAGAAGAAACCGCCTGAGAATAGGAGTATAGAGTTATGATCCGAAATAGTCCCCCTGGCGGGAATTGCCCGGGAGTGTAAGGGGATGGGAAGAAGGAGAGATAAACAGTATTACCGGCTGTTTGTTCTCGCAGTCGGGAACCACCGGGGGGTAACTCTGCTGGAAGTGATCACCACTTTGGTACTGGTGGTGATGTTGACTATGGGTTTTCATTATGTCTTTGTCACCCCGCTGGAGTGGGTGAGCCAGTCCGGCCGGGAGGCCCGGGCCGGACACCTGGCTTTTTCCCTGCTGGAATTGGTAAGGGCGCAGGTCCATAGCTGTCCCGGGGAAGATCTGGAAACGATCATAGCAGACCCGGACCTTCAAGGTCTGCAGGAACTGCAGGGGTATTTTCCCGCGGGCATGGTGTACCGGCTGGAGAGCAGCACCCGGCCTGATTTAGGTTCTATATACTGGTATGAAGTACGGGCCCGAGTTACCTGGCAACAGGGAAACCGGGAGCAGGAAGTGAACCTGGTGACCCTGATTCATGTCCGGCCGGAGGGGGACTAATATGCTTTATGGTGATTGCCGGGGGTTTACCCTGTTGGAATTGCTGCTGGCTTTGGCCCTGGGGCTTTTGGTGATGAGCATGATGGTTTTATTAACCGGGTCTATGACCAGGGCCTATGAGTGCCAGCAAATCAACACCGAGCTGCAATACACCGCCCGTATGTGTCACCAGGTTATGCGGGAGGATTTAAAAGAAGCCGCAGCCATACAGGTGTTGGAAAACGGGAGCAAAATCAAGCTGCTGAGCTGTAAGGGGGAAAGCATCTATTACTATGTGCAGAATAACCAGCTCTACCAGCAGGGGAAAGCAAAAGTTCCGGTGGCAGAAAATATCCGCTCCGTATATTTTCAAGAGCTGGCCCCGGGGTTATATCTCCTGAGTATTCGGGGGGAAATACGGGGGCAGGGATATGCGTTATCCGGAGCCGTTTTTACCTGGCTTTCTCCGGGCGGGGTTTCAGGGCTTGATGCTTTTGCTAGGAATTAGCAGGGAGGGGGAAATATGGCTGCCAGGAAATCAGGGGAACCCGGAATCCTAGGAGTGGCAAGATCGCTCCGGGGTAGCACTTTGGTCTGGGTGCTGATGCTCCTTTTGCTTTTCAGCATTCTGGGAACGACATTGCTGCATACGACTCTCCTGGAGCAGCAGATGAAAAACTACAACCATGCCGCTTTGCAGGGGGAACTGGCGGCTGATGCCGGGGTGGAAACCGCCCTGGTATATATCAGGGAGCAAATGGATACCACATGGTCCCGGGAGGAACAAATGCCGGCCCAGTTAACAATGCCGGGAAATCCTGTTTTCATTAGCAGTGCCCCTCCCCAGGTCAGGGCCCTGATCACGGCGATTAATATAACCGGACAAGGGTACCCGGATGATGGGGGACATGAGACAATCTATGCCTGTTCATTTACGGCTGCCGGTCTCTACCACGAGGCCGAGATCAAAGTCGACGTGGTCGTGACCTGCGGTTTTACCAATCATTATCTGTCAGGGGATGAGACGCGATTATGGCATTCACGCACACTGGATTATATGAAGCGGGAGCAATATATTCAGGGTTATAATTAAATAATAAAAGTGCCACGATATCCTGCTTCAGGATTTATGGCACTTTTATTAGATATAGGGGTTAATACCTGGGTTATGGCTTACTCTTCTCCGGCACCAGGCAGAGGGATCTCCCGGGTTCCGGAGATATCGAGTTTCTTAAAAATGATGAAATTCTGCAGGTCAATAAACGCACTATCTTCACCCGGAGCCAATTTAACATCCGGGTCATACCAGACCGTAATTCCTTCTACCATTTCCTGCACATATTGGCTTTTTTCTGCGTTGGGGGGTGAACCCGGTTCAACAACCGGAACCAAGCCGTATTCGCGCTTGGCAGGGTCTCAACAGTCGCCAATAGGCATTTTTTCCAGCTTGACTATAATACTGCCGCCTTTGGCCGCAATGTGTTTTTGTGCCTTGGGGCTCAATTTAAACATAAAATCCCATCCTTTCGGGGTCTTTCTGTTTCTGTTTCTGTTTTTATTATACCTTATGGGCTCATAAGAATCCAATACCCAGCAAGTATACTTAGAACCATACCCGGGATATATTGTGGAAAGACCAGGTTTGTTTTGCGCTTGAATACATCGTCGAAGCGAACCATAGAGAGGAGGGAAGAGGTTTTCCGGTCACTTATAACCCCAAGCAGGGATTAGACGCCTAAATAGCGAAATAGAAGGCAGATCTTCGATATAATACATGGTGGATGGCATTTATCCTGATGGTTACCCGTATTTCTCTTATTGCCGGCAACGGGGTTCGGGGTAAGAAGGAAGCCGTGGCAATATAGGGGGGGGAATGTATGATACTGGACCGAAATATGCTAACCCGGATCCTGGACCAGGTAGGGACAGAGGAAGGGGAATTTGCAGAAATATATGTGGAAGAAAGAAAAGTGAATCAGATATTATGCGAAGATGATAAAATAGAAAAAATTCACACCGGCCTGGAAATGGGGGTCGGTATGAGACTGGTTCGGGAAGGGAAAACCGCGTATATATATAGTAACGACTTGCGGGAAGTCTCCCTGCTAAGAGCAGCAGCACTGCTGCGGCAATCCCTGGCCGGATCCGGCAGGGCCTTGGACCGGGAGACGGTATTGCATCTTATGCGGGGTGGTTTTGAACTGGAATTTTCCCGCCTGCCCGGTGATGTTTCCTTTCAAGAAAAGACCGGTGCGGTTTTGGAGGCAAATCACCGGGCGCGGCAGGTCAGCCCTGATATTCGCCAGGTCAGTGTGGGGATCGGGGATTTACAGAAAACGTGGCAGATAGCCAACACCGAGGGAGAACTGGTGGAAGATAAGATCGCCCGGGTAAGAATGATGATCCAGGTGATTGCCGCCCGGGAAGGCATTATTCAAACCGGGTATGAATCCAGGGGCGGAGTAGCGGGTTGGGAATTATGGGATAAAACCCCGTTTACAGATATCGCGGCTGAAGCTGCCGCCCGGGCGGTGGAGATGCTTTCTGCGCCCCCGGCCCCGACGGGACGGATGCCGGTGGTTATGTCGGCTGAAGCAGGAGGAACGATGATTCATGAAGCTTGCGGCCATGGGCTGGAAGCGGATCTGGTGCAAAAGGGGCTTTCTGTTTACAAAAACCGGCTGGGACATAAAGTAGCCGCAGATCAGGTTACCGTGATTGATGATGCCACCCTGGCCGGTCTCTATGGCAGTTATCGTTTTGATGATGAGGGGATTTTGGGCCAGCGTACGGTTCTGATTGAAAAGGGGATCTTGCGCCAATATATGTATGACCGCTTAACCGCTGCCCGGGAAGGCAAGGCATCCACCGGTAACGGGCGCCGGGAATCATACCAGCATAAACCCGTAGTTCGTATGAGCAATACCTTTATTGCCCCGGGCCCAGATGATCCCCGGGATATAATGGCTTCCACCTCTCACGGGCTGTTTGTGAAAAAGATGGGAGGAGGCCAGGTCAATACCACCAACGGAGATTTTGTTTTTGAGGTCCAGGAAGGGTATATTATTGAAAAGGGCCGGGTAAAACATCCTGTCCGAGGAGCGACTTTAAGCGGCAATGGTCCCCGGGTGCTTCTGGACATCGACCGGGTGGGAAATGACCTGGGTTATGCCATCGGGATATGCGGTAAGGACGGCCAGGGAGTGCCGGTCGCGGATGCCCAACCGACAATTCGTATTAAGGAACTGGTGGTGGGGGGCACTTTTATGCCCACGGGACCGCAGACTAAAAAGATCCATAGAAAGCAGGTGCAGCCGTGGAAACTATTTTAAAGACCGCAGGGGAAAAGGCCCTGTTTTGGGCCAGCCGGCAAGGGGTGGAAGCAGAAGCCTATCTCCTTTATGATAAAGAACTCAGTATAGAAGTACGGGCTGATGAGGTGGAAACCCTTAAAAAAGCTGAGGAAATCGGTTTGGGCCTGAGAGTGATTAATCAAGGCCGGCTGGGTTTTGCCTACAGCACCGATCTGGGGGAGAAAAGTATCAGGGCCATGGTGCAGGATGCCCGGGAGAGTTCAGAATATACCGCTTACGATTCCTGCCATGTCTTGCCTGAGGCCAGTCCCAGTTATCCTTTGCTGCAGTTATATGACCCGGAGATTAATACCCGGACCATCGAAGAAAAGGTGGATTTAGCCCGGAAAACGGAAAAAACGGCCCGGGAATTTGATCCCCGGGTGAAACTGGTGGAACGTTCGGTATATGAAGATAGCGAGATGTTGACCCTAATCTTGAATACCAGGGGGTTAGAGGCATCGGTGCGTGTCAATTATGCTGCCCTTTATATTTTTCTGGTAGCCGAGGAAGAGGGGGATGCCCAGAACGGGTTTTCCATGCTGGCCCAAAAAAAGTTTCGGGGACTGGATCCGGTTTTTGTGGGACAGGAAGCAGCCGGCCGGGCGGCAAGGAGTCTGGGGGCAAAGGGGATCGAACCGGCTCGCATGACCTGTGTCATGGAACCCGGGGTGGCGGTAAAATTCATGGGGCTTTTAGCCCCGTCCCTATTGGCAGACACCGTCCACAAGGGGAAATCCATGCTGGCGCGTTTAGAAGGACAAGAAGTTGCGAATCCCCTCTTTAATCTTATAGACGATGCTTGTATGGAAGAAGGCATTGCCAGCTATCCCTTTGATGCCGAAGGTGTGCCTTGCCGGAAAAATACCCTCATTGAACAGGGGGTGCTTAAGACTTTTCTCTATGATACCTATTCCGCCCACCGGGCCCGGCGGGATTCTACCGGCAGTGCCCGCAGAGGCTCTTTTCGCGGTTTGCCGGGAGTGGGAACCAGCAATTTGATTTTAGCTGCAGGCACTACGGGAGCGGATGATTTGTTTGCAGCGATAAACCGGGGGCTTCTAATAACAGAAGTGATGGGGATGCATACTGCCAACCCCTTTTCCGGAGATTTCTCAGTGGGAGCAGCAGGCTTTCTCATTCCTGCATGGGC
>PWPP01000120.1 GCA_003558625.1 Syntrophomonas sp. | reverse complement strand
GTTTTTGTTCCCGAATAATCAAAAAATGAGTCAAAAAGAACCGTCCCCTTTGACTCTGAAGCAGAAAGTAGGGAGTGGTTTGGTTGCAGTTGTTTTTGTACTGGGATTGTTCGTAGGCAGTTTTTTCAATGTGCTCATACACCGGCTGCCCCGGGAGGAATCGATTGTCCGCCCCCCTTCCCACTGTCCCCGGTGCCAGCACCGGCTGGGTCCGGGAGAGCTGATACCCCTGTTTAGTTACCTTTACCTGGCGGGTAAATGCCGCTACTGCGGGGAGCCTGTTAGCCCAACTTACCCCTTAGTGGAAGCAGCCACCGGACTCATCTTTGCCGGGACCTTCCTCTTTTATGGCCCGACTTCGCACTTTGTTGCTGCGTTGGTCTTTTTCAGCCTGCTTTTCTTAAGCGCCCGCATCGATATCGAACACAAAATCATCCCCGACCAGCTGACCCTGCCCGGCATCATCGCAGGCCTGGTATTTGCCCTCATACTGCCTGGGATCACCCTGGGACAGAGCCTCCTGGGGCTGCTCTTTCTGGGGGGGCTGCTCCTGGCTGTGGCCATGGTTTCCCGGGGAGGGATGGGAGGCGGGGATATCAAGCTAGGAGCGGCAATGGGAGCCTTTCTGGGACTTCCCCAGGCCCTCCTGGCGCTGATCATGGCGTCAGTTCTGGGTTCACTGGTGGGAGGGACATTGATACTTTTGCGGTTTATGTCCCGCAAAGAAGCATTTCCCTTTGGTCCCTTTCTGGCCCTGGGGGGAGCCATCAGCTTTATCTGGGGACAGCAGATCATCGCCTGGTATCTGCAACTTTGGATGTAATATGGGCAGCCCAGACCTCGCAGTTTTACTTCAATCAAGCATTGGCAACAGCGAATCCACCCCCAAAATGATCCTGAAGTTGATTATGGGGCGATGATGTGGTACTTTTTATGTATGGGAACATGCCAGGAATTAGACTTTTATCCTGCGGCGCGATCACATCATCGGCAGCATAGTCATGGTAACATCCGAATCCAGACCGCTCCACAGTAATTAGAATTAAGGTGGGGGATAAATGAACCGGTACAGAGTAGTATTATGTGGAGCCCCAAAATCATGGTGGGCTAGTATTATTATTTCTATGGAGGCCAACTCTGTTTTTTTTATATCGGAAATCACGCAGCCTGATACCCTGAAAGAAGTAGTAATGCAGATCCAGCCGGCTGTTTTATTATGGAATCTGTCCGGTATGGAGCACTTGTCCCTCATAGAAGAGATCAACCACCAGTGCCCCTTTACCTTTATTGTGGTCATGGTACCCGAGGACGGGGACTTCGACCTGATGAAATTGGTTCAAGCGGGGATAAGAGGTTGCCTGCCCCTGAGCCTGTTGCCCCAGCATATGGTTAAGGCGGTGGAATTAATAATGGTTACGGGAATCACCTGCCTTCCCCGTTTAAAAGCGGACTTTTTCAACCCCAAAAGCCAGTTTTCAGACAACGGACTGACAGAAAGAGAAAAAGAAGTATTGGCTCTGATAAAAAACAATTATTCCAACCGCCAAATAGCGCTATCCCTTTGTATTTCTGAATCAACGGTCAAGACCCATCTCAGCAATGCCTTCAAAAAAATCGGGGTGCGCAACAGAAATGAAGCCCTGACGCTAATGATGGCAGGCACCAATCACCTATAAATCCTCTTTTGCCCGCCCGGGCAGGAAATAAGTACTAATACCAGCTAGCTTATTATCATTCCCCTGGAGGATTACTTTTCATACACAAAAAGTAGTATATTAAAAAAAGGAAAAATAACAAAAACCTGGTTTTTCAGACCGAAAAAAGGGAGAAAGGCAGGGATCAGTTATGAGCGGCGGCTTTTGGTCCAGGATCAAGCAAATATTTTCCGACACTATGGCCATGACCGTGCTTAAATCCGGGGGACTGCAGCAGGATACCCTGTCCCAATCCGAGCTTTTTATTAAGCAGTCCCTCTTTTTTACCCGCTTTCTTATGGTCTTTTTTACGTTTATCTTCTATATACTACATGGCTACTATAACCCGCCGGAAAGCCCTGCGGCGGTGGCCGGGGCCCTGGTCATCTGGGTCCTTATATGGGGGCTTTCTTATGTTTATATAACCCCTGTCGACAAGCCTTTAATCATGGTAGGTCTGACGGCAGAAGTAGCGATAATAGGGTTTCTGGTCGTCATCACCGGGACCGGCACCAGCCCCCTGGTCTGGATGATTATGAGCCCGATTGTGGCCGGACTGGCATATCTTCCTTACCGCTACAGCTGGTGTTTCCTCTTCCTGTTTTTAACGGCCTTATTCTACCCGGCTTTTTGGCAGGGAGCGATGCCGTTTTCACCGGCCGGGTATCTCTCCGTAGAGTCCTTGCCCCGGATTGTGAGCCAGCACGGGGGGATTATCCTGGCATTTATTATGATAACTGCGGTATCCCAGACCGCTACCACCCTGGTTAAACGTATGGCCCGGGCCTGGGAGCATAGAGGCGATAGTAAAAACAGGTCCCAGGAAACCATGGAACTGATATCCGAGCTGCACCAGGACCTGAGTCATATAACCCCCAATGATTATCCCGGGGAGCTGCCGGCTCTGCTGGCCCACTACGCCAGCAGGATCAATGACGGTCCGGCTGCCTGCTTGCTGGAAGCCGGAGTTGATGCCGGGGTGCCGGAACCTAGAAGTTTAACGGTCTGTGATGAAACGGGCATTCTAAACTCGGACTGCTGGCAGGGGGAAATACAGCAGCAGTACCGCCATTTGTGCGATCATTCCCTGCAGTCAGTTACTTCACAACTGAAGGGCCGGGGAGAATTTGTTGCCCGGGCTTTAACGGTTCAAGGAACCTGTCATGGCATGGTATGTTATGTGCAAACCCCGGAAAAGACCGGAAACCAGGAGATCGAACAGACCCTGGTGTTGCTGGCCCAGCTGGGAAGCCTGACTCTGGAGCGTCTGAAGACTGAGAAAACAAGGGAAAACTGGTTGCTCCGCGAGGAACAGAAGCGGATTGCCGGGGAAATTCATGATCATGTAGCCCCGCATTTATTCAGCATCAACTGTGCCTTGTCCCACCTGGCCCAAAACTTAAAGGCCTCGGAAATCCCGGCAGAAACCACGGACCATATTGCCCTGATCCGGAAAACAGCGGGTAAAGCCTCCGCGGAACTGCGTTCCACCATTTATAACCTGGGATCTTCTCCGCTACCGGGGAAGGATTTTGTAGATTACCTGGCCCTGCACCTGGATGAAGTCGGGGCATTGAATAAAATTAACGTCACCTTCGAAATCCTGGGTGATGCAGTGCATATCAGGGACGAACTGCAGCCTGTTTTGTTGCGGATCCTGAAAGAATCCTGCAACAATGCCCTGCGGCACGGCCAGTGCTCTGCCCTCACCGTTACGCTCCTTGTGAGCCCCCGGGAGATCAGACTCGTGGTAGAAGATAATGGTTGCGGATACCGGAAAAAGCCTTTATCAAGCATACATTCCCGGGGACTGGGATTAAACAACATGCGCAATATGGCGGAAACGCACCAGGGCACATTCAGTATTACCGGGGTACCGGGAGAAAAAACCGTAGTGGCAGTCTCCTTCCCCGGACGATTACATCCCTACCGGGGGATTGAGGAGGAGAGGGGACATGAAGCTATTACTCATTGACGATCATCCCCTGGTTTTAGAGGGGATGGCCACCATCTTACAGGACCAGCCCGACATGGAAATCATCGGTCAGGCCAGCTCCGGGGAACAGGCCCTGGCCATCATGCAGAAAAACACCCCGGACATTGTTGTTTTAGACCTGCGCTTGCGGGATGAGTCCGGTATGGACATCCTGCGCCGGCTCAGGAAACCTTATCCCCGTTGTCGTTTCATCTTCTTAACATCCTTCTATGAAGAAGCCGAAGTGCGCCAGGCCCTGAATGAAAAGGTGGACGGCTACATTCTGAAAGAATCCCTGGCCGAAGAAATCATTCTTGGGATTCGCCTGGTCAGCAAAGGCAGGACCTATATTGATCCTGTGGTCATGCAGAACCTGATGAGTGACAAGCAGCAGGTTCCCCTGCAGCAACTGACCCCCCGGGAAAAAGAGGTCTTGGGGGCTTTGGCCCTGGGTATGTCCAACCGGGATATTGCGACCTATCTATATATCACCGAATATACCGTAAAAAGACATGTCAGCAATATATTGGCCAAACTCAACCTTCCCGACCGTACCCAGGCGGCCCTGTATGCGGTTAAAATGGGGATGGTCCAGGGAAAGAAAGTAAAATAAAATGTGAGAACAGCAGGCGGCGGGCTCCCCTGTTGTTATACCTGCGCGTTTTATCCCTGCAGACCACAGGCTTACCGCCTTGCAATCCCCGATTTAACATGCCATAATTTTGACTAAGCAACGCCCCCGCAGGAAGGAGTAGGGTGATATGATCCCCGACAACCAAACCCGCATTCTGGGAGTAATGGGAGAGACCCTGGCCCATAGCAAATCCCCCTTGATGCACAATTCCGCTGCCCGGGAACTGGGCTTAAATTATGTTTACCTGGCCTTTGAGATCAAACCCGGGAATCTGGCTCAGGCGGTGGCAGCCCTCAGAGTGCTCAATATCCGGGGGGTCAATGTCACCATACCCTACAAAGAAGCGGTGCTGCCCTTTCTGGATGAGCTTTCTGACACTGCCGCCGCCTGCGGGGCAGTCAACCTGATCATAAACCACCAGGGGTGCCTGAAAGGATACAATACCGATGGTTGGGGTTTTGTTCGCAGCCTGCAGGAAGAAGGGATAAAGATCAGGGGGCGGGCCCTTTTTATCGGAGCCGGTGGGGCAGCCAAATCAATTGCCTATGCACTGGCCTGTTCCGGCATAAAAGAGATGGTTTTTTTAGACCTCTCCGCCGGGAAAGCCCGGGAAACCGCGACTGCCATCGAAACTCAATGCGACTGTTCCTCCAGGGCAGAAGCCATCAATGACGAGAAGGCAGCCTATTATGGGGAGCAGGCAGATTTTATCATCAACACCTCCCCGGTGGGCATGTACCCCCAGGAGCAAGAGACTCCCATGAAAGAAGAATTCGTAAACCGGGTTAAACCAGGGACGGTCCTGTGCGACATTATCTATAATCCCCTGGAAACCAGGTTCCTCCGGTACGGCCGGGCCCGGGGCCTGAAGACCGTAAACGGCCTGGGGATGTTTGTCTTCCAGGGTGCTCTCAGTTTTGAACACTTTACGGGACAAAGTCCCCCGGTAGAATATATGAAAGCAGTGGTTTATAATAGCCTTGTACAGAAATAAGGGTTTTACCCTGGTAGAATTGATCGCAGTGATCTTTCTTTTGGCCTTGATCCTGGCGATGGCGTACCCATCCCTGACCCGGTTGCTGGACGCCAAGAAACTGGAAACCGATGCCCATCACATGGCCGCGGTTATAAAAGTTGCTCGGCAGGAGGCCATAATGCAGACAAAATCACGCCGGGTTGTTTTCTACCCCCAGAATCAATCCTATCGCCAGGCGGGACAACCCATGCAATATTTACAAGCCGGCAATACCTTTGTGGGAGAGACCACCTTTCCCCGGGGCACAGACGGTCTGCCCGCCTGTACCTTTTTGCCATCAGGAGCTCCCTCCTCCGGAGGAACCGTCATTCTGAGCGACAAGTGGGGCCGGAAAAAATATATTATCGTGAACCCGGTGGCAGGAAGGATCAGGATTTCCGACAGCCCGCCGACAAATTGGTAACAGGGAGGATCAAGCATATCTTATGGGAATAGACACCATATTCGTACTGGAGCTGTTATTCATTTTCTTCGCCCGCATCATCGATGTTTCTATGGGAACCATTCGCATGATTTTTATCATCCGGGGAGATAAATGGCCGGCGGCAGCGATCGGTTTTTTTGAAATCATGATATTTACCGTTGCCCTGGGACTGGTGATAGGCAACCTGGACAACCCTGTCAAACTACTGGTTTTCTGCCTCGGATTCTCCCTGGGAGTGGTGGTGGGTTCGATGATCGAAGAGAAACTGGCCATGGGTTTCAGGGGGATCCAGGTTACGGTGGATCAGCAATACAGCCATATCGCCGAGGAGTTACGGGAGGAAGGGTTCCCGGTTACCTGCTGGCAGGCCACTGGCCGGGCCGGTCCTAAAATAGTGATGAACATCATCGTCAAACGCAATATGGC
>PWPP01000096.1 GCA_003558625.1 Syntrophomonas sp. | reverse complement strand
GCGGCCGTGAAGCCATTACCAGGTTTTATGTATTGCGGCGATTTCAAAAATACACCTTGGTCAAGGCCTGTCTTTTAACCGGCAGGACTCATCAAATTCGAGTCCATTTTGCCCATATAAAGCATGGCATAGTGGGAGATCCCCTTTATACTTCGGGCAAAAATCCTTTTAGCCTAACCTCCCAGGCGCTTCATGCCTGTCTGCTTGGATTTAAGCATCCTCGCAGCGGGAAGTATATGGAGTTTCATTCTCCTACCCCTCAATATTTGGAACATATCATTCATGAATTAGAGAAAAGTAGTAATTGACAGATGATGGATAGTTGTTTAAACTTGGTTAGGAACCTTTAAGTTGGCCCCGTGAGGCTAGCAAGGATTTTGGGTTTAATGACCTGCCTTAGTCTCGCGAAGGCAGGTTTTTTTATGAGAGGGGGCAGACTCTTGGAGTTGCGTGCCAAACGAGAAATAATGGATCAAATGGCTATCAAAAGAGCACTTACCCGCATTGCCCATGAAGTCATTGAGCGCAACAAAGGTGTAGAAAACCTTGCAGTGGTAGGTATACGGAGGAGAGGTGGGCCCCTGGCCCAGAGGTTGGCCCAGAAGATTGAAGAAATAGAAGGAATTAAGATCCCGGTGGGAATTTTAGACATTACCCTATATCGGGATGATCTGACTACTTTGGCGTCACAACCTATGCTGCACCGCACCGAAGTGGATTTTGATATAAACGATATGGTCATTGTTTTAGTTGATGATGTGTTATATACAGGCAGGACAGTAAGAGCTGCCATGGATGCTTTGATTGATCTGGGAAGACCTAAGAGTATTCAGTTAGCCGTGCTTATTGACAGGGGGCACCGGGAATTACCTATAAAATCAGATTTTACCGGCAAAAATGTTCCTACCTCGAAAAACGAAATAATATCGGTTATGGTTACGGAGATCGATGGACAAGACGGAGTGCATATAAATGAACATTTGGATCAGTAGAATAAACCCTTTAATCTAGTCCGGAGAGGCTGGCAAGGGAAAGACAGAATCCTTTTGAAAAAGGTTTGAACCTTCCTTGCTGCATAAGCCAGGGAGGTTTTTTTAATTAATATATGACAAAGGAGGCTTGACCAGTGAATTTTGAACGTAGGAAGGACTTGCTGGGGTTAAAAGACCTTGGCCGGGAAGAAATCGATCTGATTCTCAATACCGCAGAACCGATGAAAGACATCCTGAAAAGGGATATGAAAAAAGCCCCGGCTTTGAGGGGGAAAGCGATGGTAACCGTTTTTTATGAAGCCAGCACCCGAACCCGTACCTCATTTGAGATAGCCGGCAAGTATTTAAGCGCAGATACCGTTAACCTGGCTGTTTCTACCAGCAGCGTCCAGAAAGGCGAAAGTTTGCGAGATACCATTAAGACCATAGAAGTGATGGGTTTTGACTTGATGGTTATCAGGCACTCTATGAGTGGAACTCCACACTACCTGGCCCGTAATACCAAAATGAGTATTATAAATGCCGGTGACGGGGCTAACGAACACCCAACCCAGGCTTTATTAGATCTTTATACCATCAGGGAAAAAAAGGGAACACTGGAAGGGTTAAAAGTTGCTATTGTAGGGGATATTCTTCACAGCCGGGTGGCCCGTTCCAATATTTACGGTTTGACCAAGTTTGGTTGTGAAATACGGGTAGTTGGGCCTTCTACTTTAATTCCCCCAGAAGTAGAAAAAATGGGGGTGAAAAGCTATTACAGCTTGGATAAGGCCTTAGATGGGGTAGATGTGGTTAATGTCCTGCGCTTACAAAAAGAAAGACAGGAAACAGCCCTTTTTCCTTCTATGGAAGAGTACGCCAATTTATATATGATAGGCAGGGAAGGTCTGAAAAGAGCAAAAGAAGATGTGCTGGTCTTGCATCCAGGGCCAATGAACCGGGGTGTGGAGATTTCCTCGGAAATTGCGGACGGCAGCCAGTCTTTAATTAATGAACAGGTAACCAACGGAGTCGCGATAAGAATGGCATTGCTGTTTTTAATGATGGGAGGTGCCCGGGATGACGA
This sequence comes from Syntrophomonas sp., assembly GCA_003558625.1. Taxonomy (GTDB): domain Bacteria; phylum Bacillota; class Syntrophomonadia; order Syntrophomonadales; family Syntrophomonadaceae; genus PWPP01. Next base: position 4,201 of record PWPP01000096.1, on the reverse strand, counting down.
AGTTGCTAGTTAAAGGAGGACGGGTTATCGATCCGGCCAACGGGATTGATGAAGTGATCGATTTGCTGGTAACTGATGGGATTATTGCAGCAGTGGATAAAAATATAAAAGCGGCTGCAGAAGTGATTGATGCTGCGGGACTTATTGTCTGTCCTGGTTTGGTAGATATACATACCCACCTGCGAGAGCCAGGCTATGAATATAAAGAAGACATTGCCTCTGGAACCAGAGCGGCTGCTGCTGGCGGATTTACTACGATTTGCTGTATGCCTAATACCAAGCCGGTGATTGATAATGGAGCGACAGCCAGTTTTGTACGGGAAAGAGCTCGGAAGTCCGGGGTGGTTAATGTTTATCCTGTTGGTGCTATTACCCAGCAGCAGGAAGGAAAACGCCTGGCGCCTATAGCAGAACTAATTGCCGCAGGCTGTGTTGCGGTTTCTGATGACGGGCAAGCAGTCATGTCATCTGAGGTCATGAAAAATGCCTTGGAGTATGCCAAGATGTGGGGCTTGCCTGTATTATCCCACTGCGAAGACAAGAACCTTAGCCACAACGGCCAGATGAACGAAGGGTATTATTCTATCCTCTATGGCTTGAAAGGAATACCTGCTGTTGCAGAAGACATCATGGTTTCCAGAGACATTTTGCTGGCAGAACTAACCGGGGCCCATGTTCATATATGTCATGTTTCTACCCGGGGAGCAGTTGAATTAATTCGCCGGGCCAAAAAGAAAGGAATTCACGTGACTTGTGAAGTAGCACCTCACCATTTAACCTTAACCGATGAAATTGTAGGCACCTATGATACCGATACTAAAGTTAACCCACCTCTGCGAACGGGGAATGATATAGAGGCGTTGATTGCAGCGCTGAGTGACGGAACCATAGATTGTATTGCCACGGATCATGCTCCCCACAATATTGAGAGCAAAGACTGTGAATATAATCTGGCAGCATATGGGATATCGGGATTGGAAACGGCGGTGGCAGTTTGCATGGATTGGTTGTTTCACACCGGGAAAGTAAATATAAATCAATTGATCAAACTTTTAACCATTCAACCGGCTGAAGTTTTACGGTTAAACCGGGGAACACTGGACATAGGGGCAGAAGCAGATATCACTATCATAAATCCGGAGACAAAAAAACAAGTTGTGCCAAACCGATTTTATTCAAAGGGAACAAATACACCCTATAAGGGGATGATGCTAAAGGGATGGCCATATATGACCATAGTAAAAGGGAGGATTGTAGCCCGGGACGGTATTATTTTATAAGGAGTGAGAAGATGAAGGGCTATTTGGTTATGGAAAACGGCAGGGTTTTTACCGGCAGGCTATTAAACAACTGCCGTATGGCCAGCGGGGAAGTTGTATTCAGCACGGCCATGATTAGTTACCAGGATATTATTACAGATCCTTCTTATTATGGCCAGATTGTTGTTATGACCTATCCCCTGGTGGGGAATGTTGGATTTAATGAAAAGAGTTACTCCTCTTCCGGGGCCATGGTGAAAGGCCTGGTCCTGCGTGAAGCCACCGATTTTCCCAGCCATTACGAAATGGAAGTGGATTTGATTTCGTTTTTGAATAAAAGTGAGATTGCCGTTTTAACGGAAGTGGACACAAGGGCACTTACCCGTGAGATTCGAAACCATGGCATAATGGGAGGAGTTATTACAGATAATGTTCAAAAAATCAATTATCTAAGGGAACAAGCCAGGAAAGCATCACTGGAATTAAAGGGAGACCTAGTCAGGTATGTTAGTCGGAAAAATGTTATGCAATTCGGAGAAGGAGCCACCCGCATCGTGTTTTTAGATTTGGGGACCAAGCGGGGTGGCATTGATTCCTTTGTGCGCAGGGGATGCCAGGTATTTGCTGTTCCTGCCGATGTAGACAGCGAATATATTAAGGACCTGGAACCCGATGGCATTGTTATCTCTGATGGGCCGGGAGATCCGGTTACTGTACCCTATGTAGTAAAAACGTTAAAAGAGTTAATTGGCTATAAGCCAATTTTCGGAGTGGGTCTTGGGCACCAGATTATTGCCCTGGCTTTGGGCGCCAGTATCCATAAGTTGCCTTATGGGCATCGTGGGACCAACCATCCTATAAAAGATCTGGAGAGCGGCAGAATATATATCAGCACCCAAAACCATGGTTATGTGGTGGAGGAAGGGTCTTTAGCCTCAACAGAAGGCAAGGTTCGTATGATCAGTTTAAACGATGCTACCGTCGAAGGAATTATGTATGAAAAACGCTCCGTATTTTCATTGCAGTTTGACCCGGAAGGGTTTCCCGGCTACAGTGAAACCGGGATTTTTATCGATGAATTTGTTAACCGCCTTTAGGTTTTAGATTAAAATTGGGAGGAAATCATATGCCGATTAAAGATGGTTTGAAAAAGGTGATGGTTATAGGTTCTGGCCCCATAATTATTGGGCAGGCTGCCGAATTTGATTATGCCGGAACCCAGGCTTGCAGAGCCCTTAAATCAGAGGGCCTGGAAGTAGTTTTGATCAACAGTAATCCTGCAACCATTATGACTGATGCAGATATTGCCGATCATGTCTATATTGAACCCATAAATATAGAAACCATAAAAAAGATTCTGGAGCAGGAAAAACCTGACGGGATTATTGCTACCCTTGGAGGACAGATGGGACTTAATATGGCCATGGCATTATCTAGAGAGGGTGTTCTAGAGGAAACGAAAATTCCTCTATTGGGTACACCGATAGGAGCGATAAGCCGGGCTGAAGACCGGGAATTATTTAAACGAACCATGGAAGAAATAGGGGAACCAATTCCGGAAAGTACCATTGTTACTTCGGTGGAAGAAGCTGCCAATTTCGCTCGGAATATCGGATATCCTCTTATTGTCAGACCGGCTTATACCATGGGAGGCACCGGTGGAGGATCAGCAGGAAATGAAGATGAGTTAATTTATATTGCTAACAAGGGATTGAAAAGCAGTCCGATTAAACAGATATTGGTTGAAAAAAGTGTTACCGGCTTTAAAGAAATAGAGTTTGAAGTTATGCGTGATGACAATGATAACTGCATTATTATCTGCAGCATGGAAAATGTTGATCCGGTGGGAATCCACACCGGGGATAGCATCGTGGTAGCCCCGGCCCAGACCCTAACCGATGAAGAATATCAAATGCTCCGGGCCGCTTCTATCAAAATCATACGGGCTCTGAAAATTTCCGGGGGATGCAATATTCAGTTTGCTTTGGACCCCTTCAGTAAGAAATATTTTGTTATTGAAGTCAATCCTCGGGTCAGCCGTTCCAGTGCGCTAGCTTCGAAAGCGACAGGCTATCCGATAGCCAAGGTGGCAACAAAAATAGCCATAGGTTATACATTAGATGAGATATCCAATGAGATCACAGGAAAAACCACAGCCTGCTTTGAGCCAGCCATAGATTATGTAGTTTTAAAAGTCCCCCGGTGGCCCTTTGATAAATTTGTGTTCGGGGATCGGAAGTTAGGGACCCAGATGAAGGCCACCGGAGAGGTTATGGCTATTGACCGCAGTTTTGAAGCGGCCTTTTTAAAATCTATTCGTTCTTTGGAAATCGGCTTGAATGGTCTTAGAATTCCTGAATTGCGAAGGTTAAATAATGAAGAATTAAGATATCGCTTACAACATGCCGATGATGAAAGGATTTTTGCTGTAGCTGAAGCCTTTAACCGCGGGTTCAGCATTGACGAAGTAAGAGACTTAACCTGGATTGATAAATATTTTTTAAAAAAAATCAACAATATCATTGACTTTTCCCACAAACTGGAAGGCAGTGATTTGACCTCAGAATTGCTGCGTGAAGCGAAAAAGATTGGGTTTTCTGACTGGGAAATCGCCGATTTGAAAGGACGGGAGGAGGAAGAAGTTAGGCAGCTGAGAAAAGCCCACATGGTGCTGCCCACATATAAGCAGGTGGATACCTGTGCCGCGGAGTTTGATGCGGTTACTCCTTATTACTACTCCTGCTATGAGGAAGAAAATGAAGCATCCCATGATCAAGGGGTCCGTAAAGTATTGGTTATAGGTTCAGGCCCCATCAGGATCGGGCAGGGAATAGAATTCGATTACTGTTCGGTCCATTGTGTTTGGGCATTAAGAAAGGCCGGCATTAAAGCCATCATTGTCAATAACAATCCCGAAACCGTAAGTACCGATTATGATACCT
>PWPP01000108.1 GCA_003558625.1 Syntrophomonas sp. | reverse complement strand
CCTTTGAGATCACCTGGAATGAATCATTTGCCAGTTATGAGATCGTGGCCATCGCCGGGGAAGCCAAGGGCAGCTTCGGCGGCTGGGACGGCTGGATGTTCCTGAAAAACGGGGAGATGGCATCGGCTGGTGCCGATCAGACCGTGGTAGAGGAAGGGGATGAACTGGTATTCTACTACGGCGGGTTTCCCCCGGGAACCTTGATCCCGCAGGTGGATATCATCCCGCAGCACCCGGTAGCGGGAGAGGAGCTAAGGGTAAAGGTCACGTCCAGCTATTATGACTGGGGAACGAATGCGATGGTGGAAGTGAAAATAGAAGGAGCCCTGGTCAGCTTTGGGGGACAGGAATACCTGACGGATGGCGGTGGCCAGGTCGTGATTCCCGTGGAACAGGTCAGTGAGCCGGGAAGCTACACCCTGCAGGTGGAAAAGAATGTGGAAGGAAGTTTCCCCGCCCTGGTAAGGACCGGGGAGATGGTGGTAGAAGTGTCCGCCCGGCCTCCCAGCGGCGGCGGTGGTGCAGGTGGAGGCTCTTCCCCGGCGACCAGAACCGTGACCCTGGCGGTAGATAAGAAAACCATCGGCGGGGGCTATATCATACCCACTACCAGGTTGCAACTGGCTGCCGATGATACCGCCTATTCGGTTTTAAAGCGTGAAGCCGATAAAAGAGGGATCACAGTGCACAGCCAGGGAAGTGGCTCCAGCATATATATCAGCGCGATTGATGGCCTAAAAGAATTTGATCATGGGCCTTTAAGCGGATGGAAGTACTCCGTTAATGGAGTTTACCCCAGCAAGAGTCCCGGGGATACCATTCTGTCTGCAGGAGATACGTTGTACTGGCGTTACACCACTGATGGGGGAGTTGACCTGGAACAGCCGCAACAGGGGCCAGCATCATCTACTCCCCAGGGAATCAAACCTGAACAAAAAATGGATGAAGCCATGTCCATCCTGCTCCGAAAGAAAAAAGAAAATGCGGCAGCATGGATGCGGGAGCAGTTGGATTACAGCGAGCCGGGCCATCAACTGGACTGGAGTGTTTTTGCTCTGGCCCGGGCAGGAGGGACCGCTCCCGGGAATTATGGCACCCTGATTGAGGATTATGTCCGGCAGGAAAAGGGAGAATTCAGGCTGGTCACCGATTGTGCCCGCATAGCCCTGACGGCCGGAGCTGCAGGGAAAAACCCGCTGGATCTGGCCGGGTACAACCTCATAGAAAAAATATATTACCACCCGGGCATGACCAGGCAGGGGGTTAATGGTCCGGTCTTTGCTCTCCTAGCCCTTGATGCGAAATCATATCCGGTAGCGGAAGATGCCCGGTGGAACCAGGACAGCCTGATCGACTGGATCCTGGGACAGCAGGATCCGGCCGGCGGATTTCCCCTGTACCGCGGGGAAGAGAGCAGCATGAGTGAAGTAGATGTCACCGCCATGGTGTTACAGGCACTGACTCCCTACCAGGAGCAAGCAAAGGTGCAAGTTGCGATAGAGAAGGCCTTATCCTGGCTGGCTGGAGAACAGAAGCCCAGCGGCGGATTCGAGTCCTGGGGCGTAGAAACTTGTGAATCAGTTGCGCAGGTACTCATGGCCCTGACCGCATTGAACCAGGACCCGCAAGTTGCAGATTTCATTAAAGCAGAAGGCAGCTTATTGACTAATCTACTGAGTTTTGCCCATGAAGATGGAGGGTTTGCTCATGCCAGGGGGGAAGCCGGCGATATTCTGGCCACCCAGCAGGCCCTTATGGCATTAACCTCCTATCAGAGATGGCTGGAAGGACATCCCCGCCTGTTTGATTTACAGGATGTGGAATTCCTGCACCAGGACAAGGAGATCTATCATTACCGGGATCAGGACCGCATATCCTGGTGGGCAGCGGAACAGGTGAGAAAGGCCTGGGAATACGGTTTAATGAGAGGAGTCAGTGAGGGGGATCCCTTATTCGAGCCTTCCAGGGCTCTGACCCGGGCGGAAATCACCGCTCTCCTGGTCCGTCTAACCGGCCTGGAGCCTTTTACCGGTGCACCGCAGCAATTCATCGATGTGAAGCCGGAAGACTGGTTTTATGGCTATATCATGGCAGCCCGGGCCGGGGGGATGGTGCAGGGCACATCCGAGACCGGATTTGACCCGACACAGAATGTTACCCGGGAACAAATGGCGACCATGCTCGCCCGCCTGCTCGATATCGAGCAGGCAGGAGTTGAGCCGGGCCAACTGAAGGACCTGGCGACCGTTTCCAGCTGGGCCATACCCGGTGTGCAGGGAGTCATCTATCAAGGCATCATGCTGGGGGATGGACAGTATTTCTACCCCATGAGCCCGCTTACCCGGGAAATGGCAGCGGTTATTGCGGTAAGAGTCTTTGAAGAACATGTGATGGACCATTAATAAATTGGCAAAGCAGGCAGAGGTATCATTGCAATGCTCCTGCCTGCCCCAGGTTTTTAGGAGAGGATCTGCATGTCGTCTTATACCACCAAAACACGGTGTATCCTTATCACCTGCCTGCTGATGGCGCTGGTCCTGGCGGGTTGTGCCCAAAACTACAACGGCGGGGAAGAAAGCCGTCATGCTTATGAGGAGAGACAGGAGGGTCAGGAGCAGGCCCAGGCGGTCCAGAGTCCCCAGGACCAGGACATGGAGCAAGAACAGCAGCCGGAACCTGTGCTTTCCCCAGATACAGCCACAACCCCCGGGGGGAAAAAGATGGAGGAAGAAACCGCCGGCGATCAAGCAGCAGAAACGGCGGTTGTTCCCAGGGATGATAGTTTGCCAAAAGGGTTGAAAGAAACGGTTCTGATCACCATCCACGGTTATCCGGCAGGCGAATACATTCTGACTGCCGGCGAGGTAGAACTGGAGGCAGGTGATAGCGTCATGGATATTTTGCTGCGTGTCGCCAAAATGCAAGATATCCAGCTGGGCTTCCGGGGAAGAGGCGCTTCCAGTTATGTGCAAGGTATCAATAACCTCTATGAATTTGACCATGGGCCAGGCAGCGGATGGATTTACCGGGTGAATGATCATTTTCCCAGCCGCAGCCCGGGAGCATGGAAAGTTGAAAATGGCGATCATATTGAATGGTTTTATACACAAAATATGGGGCGGGATATAGGTGCCACCCCCTTCGGCGGGAGTTAAGATCGATATGATAAGTGCAGGCAATGGGTTTTTTGCCCTCCATCCGGGGTTAAGTTTTTCCTATTTCATCATTCTGTTTCTATTGCCTATGATGTTTCATCATCCGCTGTACCTGGCAGTAATTTTCACCGGGATCATTATCCTCAACCTGCTTCTGGGCCAGGTCCTGGTGTTAAAAAGTCATCTCAAATGGTATATTTTAATGGCTTCATTTATTATCATCTTGAACCCTCTTTTCACCAGCCGGGGAGCTACTATTATGTTCTACCTGGGCAACCGGCCCTTTACCATGGAAGCCCTCTTCCATGGGGGGCTTTTTGCGCTGTCGTTAGTCAGCATCCTGCTGGTTTTTCCGGCTTATATGCGGGTGATCACCCCGGACCGTTTCCTTTTCCTGTTCTCTTCTCTGGCCCCGAATACCGCATTCAATATCACCGTAGTCCTGCGTTTTATCCCCTTGTTGCGGCGAAGACTGCAGGAAGTATTATTTGTACAGCAGGCGATGGGAATTTTTAGTTTGGAAAAAAGCAGAAGGGCCAAAGCCAAAGAAACGATGGAGACATTCAATATCCTGGTTACCTGGTCGCTGGAATCATCCCTGCAAACGGCAGCTTCTATGAGAGCCCGTGGGTATGAAACCCAGAAGAGAAGCTCGGCCATGGTGTATCAAATCAATAGGTATGACCTGGTTTTCCTGGGCCTAATCGCAGCATCGGTTGCAGCAGCTTTGCTGGGATATATCTGGGGATACGGGCAATACCAAATATATCCGTATCTGGAACCGGCATTGCCGGTATTAAGCTGGCATTTCCTCACGATCATGTTCTTTCTATTTATACCTATATTTTTGGAAGGCAGGGAATGGATCCAATGGCACTTTATCAGATCCAAAATGTAACGTTCGCCTATGCAGGAGAAGCACAAAATGCCCTGCAACAGATTTCTTTAAGCCTCAACAAAGGAGACTTTGTTCTTTTCTGCGGTCCCACCGGCTCCGGCAAAACGACTCTGCTGCGCCTATTGAAAAAGGAAGTACAACCGGCCGGAAAGATGAGCGGGATAATTGTTTATGATGGGAACCTGTTAGAAGAGGTGGATCAGGATCGGGGCGTAGAGGAAATCGCCATGGTATTTCAGGATCCCGACGACCAGATTGTGATGGAAACAGTCTGGCAGGAATTGATTTTTGCCATGGAGAATCTGGGTTATGAAATGAAAACCATACAGAGACGCCTGGCTGAGGTGGCCAACTATTTTGGCATGGAATCCTGGCTGTCCCTGCCGGTACATCATCTTTCCGGGGGGCAAAAACAGTTATTAAACCTGGCAGCAGTAATGATGCTTCGCCCCAAAGTGCTTTTACTGGATGAACCCACGGCACAATTAGACCCCATCGCAGCCCGAGAGTTTTTACAGGTCTTGTACCGCATCAATCAAGAGTTATCCACGACCATCATCCTCAGCGAGCACCGCCTGGAGGAGGTGTTTCCCCTGGCCAGCCGGATTATCATGTTGGAACAGGGAAAGGTTAAGTATAGTGGTGATCCACATACGATTATGGTCGACATCTGGAAGAAGAAAGATCCCACTTTTTGGCCTTATTTGCCGGTAGTAAGCCGGCTTTATCTTACCGTCAGCCAGACCATATCGGCAAACAACCAGATCCCCCTGACCGTTAAAGCAGGAAAAGCCTGGGCGGACCGGGTAGAACTGCAAGAGAATATTTCCGCTGGACCAGTGGAGGAGCCGGTAAAACAGGGATGCCGTCCCCTGCTTGATTGCCGGGAAGTCTTTTTTCAATATGAGAAAGACCTGTCTCTGATCTTAAAAGGGGTTTCTCTGCAGCTGGAGCGAGGAGAAATCTTCACTCTTTTTGGTGGCAATGGATCAGGCAAGACCACCTTACTGAAGGTCCTGACCGGAATCATGAAACCCATCCGGGGCAAGGTATTCTTCGGCGGGAAGGATATAAAAAAAATCGATGCAGAAGACCAGGCGCGGCGTATTGGCTATTTAGCACAAAACCCCTCCCTGTACTTTAACCGGGAAACGGTGGCGGGCCAGATCCAGAGCCGGGCTGATAAATTGGGATTGGGCAGCAACCACGCCCACGTGGAAAAGATGATTCATTTCTTTGAACTCAAAGAGATTCTGGATAAGCATCCCTATGACATCAGCGGGGGGCAGCGCCAAAAAGTTGCCCTGGCCCTGGTGCTCTTATCCAATCCGGACTTGATCCTGCTGGATGAACCAACCAAAGGACTGGACCCTCTTTGCAAGCAGGAATTTGGTACCATGCTGCAAAGACTGCACCGGTATGGAAGTACTATCCTTATGGTCAGCCACGATATCGAATTTGCAGCCCAGGTTTCCAGCCGTTGTGCATTGCTCTTTGACGGTAAAATCATTGCCAGTGATACTCCCAGGACATTTTTTACCCAGAACTATTTTTATACGACATTTATCCACCGGGTGCTGGGAGAAAAGTTGCCCCGGGTAATCGGGATCGAGGATGTGACTGCTTGAAAGATCGTAGGAACCCCAAAATATATTTCTATCCATTGATTTTCTTCCTTATGGTTTTAGCGGTTATATTTATCTGGCAAGAGCGTTACCTGCCTTTGAGCTTTATTCTGCTATTTTTATCCATGGTCCCATTCTACCGCCGTTTCGAAAGAAAAAAGGCCAAAGCCGAGGTAGTGGTCGTTATTGCCGTTCTGGCGGCAATCGCTGCTGTAAGCAGGGTCCCCTTCATGGCTCTGCCGGGTATACAGCCGACATCTTTTGTAGTGATCACTGCTGCCCTGGTCTTTGGCCCCGAGGTAGGATTTCTGGTGGGAAGCACCTCGGCGCTGGCCTCCAACCTGTTTTTAGGCCAGGGACCCTGGACCCCCTGGCAGATGTTTTCCTGGGGTATGATGGGATTAAGTGCCGGTTATTTATATAGGTTTGCCTGGATGCAAAACAGGATCGGTTTAGGCATATTCGGTTTCTGCTGGGGATTTCTTTTCGGTTTGATCATGAATCTGTGGATTGTGGTGGGCTTTTTTGAAACCATCAACTGGGGGACCTTTGCCGGGGTCTACGCAGCCAGTTTTTATTTCGACCTGGCCCATGGGCTCTCCAATGTTTTTTTCATCGTGCTTTTTTCCCGGCAATGGAAAAAAATGCTGGAACGTGCCAGCCGTAAATTTGGAATTTTAGGGCACACAGAAGAGAGATAGATTGCATTTGAGAACCGTCCGAAAGTATATGCAGGTAAGGTTTTTGAAGGGAATAAGTTGCATCCGGCAGGACGACTGAGTTTTACAGGAAACAAAATAATACATATTTACCCAGAATTTGCCTGGTTTTTAGTGATATAATGTTGGCAAAGGAGGGATTTTATGAGCAAGAAAGAAGAATACCAGAAAAAAATGGAAGCACAGTTAAAAGAATGGGGTGCGGAAATTGAATTGCTGAAGGCTAAAACGGAGAAAGAGGGTGCAGATCTAAAAATCAAGTACCTGGAGCAGATAAACCAGTTGCAACAAAAACAAGAGCAACTCAAAGGAAAAATGGAACATCTAAGAGAAAGCGGTAGTGATGCCTGGGAAGAACTGAAAGCCGGAATCGACAAGGCAGGTCTAGAACTTAAATCATCTATCAGCGAAGCCATGGCCAAATTGAAAAAGCACCAGGACTAAAATAGGAACAAATAAAGATATATTATTACGTATAAAATGTTTGGGAAACGTTAGCAGGTTTTTTCTCAGTACTGCTGGCGTTTTTCATTGGTTAAACATGGGGAACGGAGAATTGAGGGCGATGGTGGCGAATGATGACTAAATTATAAACCAGGCTAACGCAAACCCGGAGATTCGATGCTGGAACCGTCCCTATATTTATTAATCTATTAGTGGAGGGTGGTATGATTATGGAAAAAAGATTCAACGGCCTTAGAGCCATTTTCTTAAACTGCACCCTGAAAAAGTCGCCGGAACAGTCACATACAGAAGGGTTGCTCAGGATACCGCAGAGTATTATGGAGAAAAACGGCATTACCGTAGAGATCCTGAGACCGGTTGATTATCAGATTGCCTTTGGGGTTTATCCGGACATGACCCGGTATGGCTGGGAAAGAGATGACTGGCCCCAGATTTATGCAAAAGTATTACAGGCGCATATTCTCATCATAGGTACGCCCATTTGGTTAGGCGAAAAATCGTCGGTATGCTCCAAGATTATCGAGAGGTTATATTCTTCCTCCGGGGATTTGAATGAAAAAGGCCAGTATATATACTATGGCCGGGTGGGCGGGACCATCATAACCGGCAATGAAGACGGGGCCAAGCACTGTGCCATGAATATCTTATACTCCCTGCAGCACCTGGGCTATGTGATCCCACCCCAGGCTGATGCTGCCTGGATTGGTCCCATAGGTCCGGGACCGTCTTATTTGGATGAAGGATCTGGAGGACCGGAAAATGACTTTACCAATCGCAATGCCACCTTTATGAGCTGGAATCTGATGCACATGGCCCGGATGCTTAAAGAACAGGGAGGGATCCCTGCTCATGGCAACCAGCGTTCTGAATGGGAGGCCGGGTGCCGTTTTGATCATCCCAATCCGGAGTATCGCTGAAGCCATAGTTGCGAAAGGCCTGCCGGGGCAGCAATATCGTTTCCCAACAAGCAGGTTGACCAGGTGGGCCCCCATCTATGATGGACGTGCAAGTTAGATCGAGCCGCCCCGGTGTAAGAATATTTATTTTTGCCGGTATTACTAGGTGTAATATACGAGCAAGGAAAGGATGATATTTATGAGGAAATCTGGTTTATCTATTTTGCTGACGGCCCTGTTCATACTTACTTGTATCATGTTATCAGCCTGTGCCCCCGGGGTAGAGGAAGCAGAGTTGCCCATGGGTGAGATCCCCTACCGGCTGATAGATCCCGCAGGTGATGAGTTTGCCGTTTTGTATGAGGAAGAGGATTTTGCTTCCTGGTATGAAGAGCATTACCGGCAACAGGGTATATTTGACCTGCAAGGGGATGTTGAACAATACATTCTGCTTGGTGCCGGTGAACAGCCGACCGCCGGGTATCAACTCCAGAATCTGACTCTGACCGGCCAGGTGGACATGATTGAAACCCGGGCCTTTTTAAAGGTGCCGGGGCAAGATGAGGTGGTGGCCCAGGTTCTGACCTATCCGCATATACTGGCAGCGATTGACCGGGACCAGAGACCTCTGGTTTTACGGGAAATAAAAGCGGCAAATGGCGATCATGTTGAGTATACCATCGATAGTGGCAGGTACGCCGGACAGATTGACAGTGATTTTATTGAAATCCAGATTACGGGAGTGCCTGAAGAAATTCCGCCCAGAGTTTTCAAACTGGGGGAAGAAGTCCAAGATCACTTTGCGGCTTTAGGTTTAGAAACGGGGGATGTAATCAAGTTTTATTATATTACCGATGAGTCTGGCCAGGATCTGATCGTTTATGTGGAGACGATGTGATGGCAGCAGTCAAATGGAGGGCAACGAATGGACGATCCTAACAAGACCATACTGGTGACCGGAGGAGCCAAAGGGATTGGCCGTTGTATTGCGGCTAGTTATGCTGCTGTCGGGGGAAATGTGATTATTGCCGACATGGATCGGGATAAGGGAAGAGAGGCAGAAAAAGAAATACGGGAGCAGGGCGGGCAGGCCTTCTTCTATGCTCTCGACCTGGCCGATTGTTCTGCTATTGACGATATGTTTCACATGATTGCTGAGAGATACCGGGGTTTAGATATCCTCATCAATAATGCGGCCATTACCTCGCATAAACCGATGTTTGAGATGAGCGTGGATGAATGGGACCGGGTGCTGCAGGTTAACCTGCGTGCTCCCTTCTGGTGTGCGCGGCAAGGGGCTGAACTTATGAAGACTAAAGGAGGAGGGGCAATTATTAATATCGCTTCTACCCGGGCTCTGATGTCGGAGGCCGGTTATGAAGCTTACGGAGCATCCAAAGGGGGGATCCTGGCCCTTACTCATGCTTTGGCCATTACTCTATCTCCGTTTAAGATCAGGGTCAACGCCATAAGTCCCGGCTGGATCGAAACCGGGGATTATGCCGGCCTGGGACAGGAAGATCACTTGCAACATCCTGCCGGGCGGGTGGGAAAACCCGGGGATATTGCTTGGGCTTGTCTCTATTTAAGCAGCGAGCAAGCTGCTTTCATGAATGGAGCTAACCTGGTCATAGATGGCGGCATGACCCGTAAAATGATTTATTCAGAATAAAAACCAGCAGCCATGGAAGCAAAAAAGATTCCTTAGTGTTTAATTGACATAGCCATGAATAGACTTCATTACTATAAGCTTGCCTGGCCACTAACGGCTAGTTCCGGGTGTTATTTTCGCTGATCAAAGCAAACCAAAAAAAGTCTTTAGGTCTTTGCTTGTCCTAATGCCTGGGAAGTTGCCGCTCATCCTGGTTATCATGGCTTCATCCAGCGCTTTTATTTGATAAGATTGGTGTTTTATTTTATATTTAAAGCATCCCATTTAATACGACAGGAGCAATCATTATTCCATATCATCCTGAAGTAAGAGAGGAGTTGAGTCAGGCATCGGGTCAATGACACGATGATACAGAGTAAGAAAAGAGGAGGTTGGATAGTATGGATTTAATTACCAGAGAAGAATTGAATACCCTGTTGACCCAGGCGCAGGAACCCAGTGTATCAATTTTTATGTCTACAGAGAGAATGGGGGCAGAAACTTCTCAGAACCCTATCCGTTTTAAAAACCTTTTAAAGGAAGCCGAGGAAAAATTAATGGCTTTTGGTCTTCGCACACCTGATGTTTTGAAACTGCTGGAACCGGCCCAGAAACTGCTGCAAGAATCCCCCGGCTGGTGGCGCAGAAGCGATGGGATTGCAGCTTTTCTCACTCCGCAGGAAGCGTTTTTTTATCGTCTTCCAGCCAAATTTGAAGCATTATCCGCTGTATCCCGTCGTTTTCATATAAAACCCTTACTGCCTCTGCTTAGCGGGGATGGAATTTTCTATGTTTTGGCTTTGAGCCAGAATCAGGTGAAGCTTTACCAGGCCACCCGTTACAGTATAAGTGAAGTTGATGTCGAAGGGATTCCGGAAGGGCTTAAAGATGCCTTGAAGTTTGATGATTTTGAAAAACAGCTGCAGTTACACAGCCCTAAGGAACGCAGGGGGGAGCGAAAAGGGGCGATATTCCATGGGCACGGAGGTCCCACAGCTGATTTTGATGAGAAAAATCTGTTTAGATATTTTAAACAGGTTGATCAGGGATTGCAGGAAGTTCTTAAAGGGGAGAAGGCCTTGATGATATTAGCCGGGGTGGATTATTTATTCCCGATTTACAGAGAGGCCAGTGCTAATCCCCATCTCCTGGAAAAAGGGATCCCGGGTAATCCGGATATCGTAACAGCGGAAGAACTGCACCAGCGGGCCTGGGAAATAGTCGAACCCTATTTTCTTAAGTCCCAGCAGGACACAGTGGGCAAATACAAGGAATTAGCCGGCACCGGTTTGGCGAGCAATAATATGGAAGAAATTCTGGCAGCTTCATTTCACGGCAGGGTAGAAGCGCTTTTTGTGGCCAGGGATTTACAATGCTGGGGCCATTATGATGCTGAAAATGGGATTGTAAAGCTTCACCAGGACGCAGGACCGGGGGATGAGGATATTCTGGATTTGGCTACTGCCCAGACCCTGATGAACGGAGGGGTTGTTTTTGCGGTGAAGAGAGAGGAAATGCCTGATGAAACCCTGCTGGCCGCCATTTTTCGCTATTAAGGTGAATTTATCAAAATTAAAAACTATTAGGAGACCCATAAAAGGGTCTCCTAATAGTTCATGGGAGTTCTTTACGGGGTGCCGGGAAACCGAACCATGAATGTAGTGCCGGAAGGCCCGGTTTCAACATGAATATTGGCATCATGGCGGGCTGAGATGCCGCAGCAAACGGCCAGTCCTAAACCGGTGCCATTATCTTTGGTGGTAATAAAAGGAGTGCCCAAGTTTTCCAATATTTCTTTTTTCATGCCTTTACCCTGGTCTATAACGGCTAACACGATATGGTCATGGTCCCGGAAGGTTTTAATCGTAAGATGCTTGTTGGAACCCATGGCTTCTAAACCATTATGGGCCAGATTTAGTATTAACTGGCGAATTTCTTTTTCATCCAGGAGCAGATCCGGCAATTGTTCGTCAAGGTTTATGACCACTTTTTTATCCTGGGCAATGGCACTGCTCTGCAGCAGGGGGAAGAGTGCGGTTATAATATGGTTCAGATTATACATCTCTCTTTCGATCCTCTTATTACGGGCCAGGGATAAAAATTCAGTTATAATGGAATTGGCCCGGTCCAACTCTTCAATCATGAGATTGAAAAACTCTCTTTCCGGCTCATATTTTTCGTTCTTATCCAGGAGCTGCAAAAATCCTCTGACTGTAGTCATGGGATTACGCACTTCGTGGCCGATGCTGGCCGCCATTTCTCCAATCAGATTTAATTGAGAAAGGCGCAGCATTTCTTTTTCCATTTGCTTATGCTCGGTAATATCCGTTAATATGCTGAGGATACAAGTTTCTCCGTCGATATCAATATGCTCTGCGGAAAATAATCCGGTGCCAATATCTCCTGATTTTTTGTGAAACTGGATTTCCAGGTTATGCAGGCTGCCTTCCCGCAGGAATATTTTTTTTGCTTTGGAAAAATCTTCAGAATGGGCCCAGATATTTAAGGCTTTGGCGGTTTTGCCCAGGACTTCCTGCGCATTATACCCCGTTATACGGCAAAAACCATCGTTTACACTGATATATTTACCGGTCTTAAACGAAGTAATGGCCATGGATACAGGGCTGCAGTTGAAAGCCTTGGAAAAACGTTCTTCTGATAATCTCAAAGCCTCTTCATTTTCCTTACGGGCAGTTATATCCCGGATTGATTCAATGGCCCCTATGATTTCCCCCTGGGTATTATACAGTGGAGTGGCCTTAGCCCACATAAAGGCTTCTTTGCCCTTGACACAGGGGGTGGGGGTTTCTGCGACCAAAGCTTCCCGGTCTCTTTGGATAAAAAAGTAGTCTTTTTCTATTTCCGGATCGCTCTTAAAAACCAGATCGATCAAAATGGGTTGGCGTTTCCCGTAGAAAGGAAGCGAATACTCATAGTTTCCTTTGCCTATGATATCTTTGGCTTTAACTCCGGTCATCTCTTCCATAGCCCGGTTCCAGGTGATGACTTTTCCTTCCCGGTCTATAGCCAGCGTAGCATCGGGGAGGAAATTTATGATATCATTTAATCTTTGTTCCGAGTCTTTTATGGCCATTTCCGCCCGTTTTCGTTCAGTGAAGTCTTGGACTTGCACCATATAGCCTGATAAAACTTCATTTTCCCCTTCAGGCTTAATGGGGGTAATTAAAGTATTTAAATAAACGGCCCCGGTCTTTTCAGTGGGAAACAACTTGTTTTTTTTCACGGTTTCAAAATTGAGTTCATATTCAAATTGCACCGACTTGTTTTGTTTGAGTAATTTTTTATAGAATAAGGGGATGTGGGGATCTTTAAACAGATTAAATCCTTTTATTTGATCTATATCCACGATTCCTAAAACATCCTGAGACGCCTGGTTGATATGAACTAATTTACCTTCCGCATTATAGAATTGGATTCCGATGGGGGATTTTTCATAAATGGTACGAAACCTTTCCTCGCTGTCACGGAGGGCTTGTTCGATCTTAATCCGTGCGATGGCACTCTCGATCCAACTGGTTATGGTTTCAATAGCCCGCCGCTTTTCCGGTGGTATTTGCCCCAGATTGTGGGAACTGATGATAAAACAGGCTTCCAGGCTGGACTGGTAAAAAACCGGAATCACGGTAATGGCCTTCAGCCCCTCCTGTAAGAATACCGATCCCAGATAAGGCTGTAATTCTTCTGCGGAAGTATATTTGATATGATTGGAAATGAAAAAATTGTAAATTTCGGTTCCTTCCTGAAAATTCAAGACTTTCCCCACAAAATTGGGGGAGAGATCCCGGGAATGGATCATGATTAATTTGCCGGCTTTTTTGTCTTTTAAATAGACAGAACCAGAATTTACTTCCGAAACCCGTAAAAGTGCATCCAGGCAATGAGAAAGAATTTCATAGGGGCTGGTGGCATTGGCCAGGGACAAACCAAGGTCCCGCTGCGCCAGGATCAACTCCTCTATTTCCTTGCGCTCGGTGGCATCCCGGATCGATTCAATGGCCCCGATTTTATTGCCCAGGGGATCATAGATAGGAGCTGCGGTAGCTCGTAAATAAGCACCGGATTTTCCCACTGCGGGACAAAAACTTTCTCCGCTCAGCTGGGTTTCTCCTTTTCTTTCTACTTCAGGATAATACTTTTCCCATTCCTGGCTGGGGTTTAGCACCAGGTCAATCAATATCGGGCGGCGGGTTCCGTAGAAGGGTAAGGCATACTCGTAATTCCCCTTGCCGATCATATATTCACTTTTTATTCCGGTCATTTCTTCCGCGGCCCGGTTCCAGGTGATTACCTTTCCCTCCCGGTCAATGACTAAAGTAGCATCGGGGAGAAAGTTGATGATGTCATTCAGGCGACGCTCAGATTCTTTAACGGTTATTTCCACATGCTTGCGCTCGGTAATATCCTTAATTACTGTTAGAATATGGGTATTGCCTTCTATTTCGATTTTTTCAACCGACAGCAAACCGGTTTTGGTTTCCCCGGAGCGGGTGAAAAAAGAAGTTTCCTGGTTGCGGATGTTTGGTTGTTCCATTAATATCTGGCTAAAGGTTTCGGGAGGCGTCTTTCCCGGCATGGCCAATAAATCTAAATCTTCTGGTGTATGGCCCAAAACTTCGGGGCGGGTGTATCCCGTTGCTGTTAAAAAACTCTCATTTACATTAATAAAACAACAATCGGGAAAGGATGATATGGTAATTAGATCCGGGCTGCTACAAAATGCTTTATAAAACTTGTCTTCGGAAAAACGCAGAGCCTCTTCGATTCTCTTTCTTTCTGCTATTTCCCGTTGCAGCTCCTGGTTTATTTTTTTAAGCTCTTCCGTCCGTTTATCTACGATATTTTCCAGGTATTTATGATAATCACGCCTGGCCTCGGGGAGTGCCGGAGAGGATTTCATTTTATAAAATCTTATCCGTCTTTTATTATTTGCATAAGGCACTTTCATATTTCAACCTCCTGGGCAGAAATCTTTATAATTAGACAATATAATTATTATGAGCAAAAACGTGTCGAAACATGTCGAAAAGGTCAACATTATTTATTATCTTGCCAAGATGGTTACAAACATTCTTTAACTCTTTTAATCAGGAGATCCACACAAATCTTAATATTTTCCGGGGTATAGATTTGCAGATCACCCTGATAATAATGACAAAAAAGACGGGAACTGATTTCAAAATCTTCTAAGCCCTGGTCCAGACTTTCCTGAATAGCAGAAAAAGCATTTTCAGCCGCTGCCAAAGCCCGGTCATAAAAGGTTGCTACTTTATCTCCACGCCAAATGGTTTCATGAGGCAGTCCCAACACTTGAGTGGGATATTGCCGCAAGCGCCTGATGGTATCAATATACATTTCGTATCCCTGAAAGAATGCCGGGAAGATGGCTTCCTCGGTAATTTGGAACCCGGCCGCATCAGACAAAAACATGACCTTATCTTGGGGTAGATAACAGGCTATGCTGCAAGGGCTATGACCGGGGGCATAGATGACTTCCAGGTCCAGATTTTCTCCCAGGCGAATGATATCCCCGGGATCAATAATGTGGTCTATTTCTATACATTGTGCCGGGGTAGCCGGAAGATCAGCCGGAACCATTTCTTCCAGCACCAGTTTTTTTGTCAGCCGGACATCCTGGTCAAAAAAATGGGCCATGATTTTCGGGTTGCTTAATATGCCCTGGCATTTTCGGCTGGCCAATAAAAATGCATGGGGCATAATTTCCTTAAGGGCAGGAATTCCACAGATATGGTCAAAATGACCATGCATGGCCATCATGAAGCTAATGGCAGGACGGTCATGCCAGTTCTGCCAGTGTTGTTTAAAGATCCATGCTCCGGCGGTGGTACCACATTCAATTAACGCAGCTTCTTTTGAGCCTATCACAAAATAGTTAAAATGTCTGTTGCCCAGTACGGTTACGTTTGGTGTTAAGCGTTGCATAAAATCCCTCCTTATATATTATGTTAACAATATTTTAGCCAGGGGTGAAGCACATTCAAATGGGGGCCGTTCTTGAATTGAATTTCAAGCGAACCGGCACTCCAGTTGCATTTCGTAACTGAAAAAAATTCGTTATAATAAGAACAGGGAGGGATTATTATGCATTTTAAACAAATTTACACACCGGGCTTAGCCCACTGTTCTTACATTTTTGGCGATAAGGAAGGAGCTGTGGTAGTAGATCCAAGGCGTGATATAGAGGTATATTTACAGGTGGCAGATGAATGGAACTTGCCTATTAAGGGTATTTTGGAAACACATCTCCATGCCGATTTTATTTCAGGACATATGGATCTTGCTCAGGCCACCGGGGCCCTGATTTATGCACCAGCAGCTGCAAACTGTAAGTTTCCCCATCATGCGGCAGAGGAGAGTGAAATAATTGTTGTTGGGACTCTGGCCATAACCATGCTGGAAACTCCGGGCCATACCCCTGAAGGTGCTGTTTTTATGGTTTCTGACCGGGAGCGGGGGGAGGAACCCATTCTGGTTTTTAGTGGAGATACGCTTCTGGTTGGTGACGTAGGGCGTCCCGATCTTTTTCCGGATCTAAAATACCAGCTGGCAGCTCAATTATACCGGAGCTTGGGCAAGCTGCGGGAGTTAGAGAATAATATGGAAGTATATCCTGCCCATGGCATGGGTTCCCTGTGCGGTCGGTCTCTTTCCGCCAAGCTTTCTTCCACCATAGGAACCGAGAAAAAATTTAATTCAATTTTAAGCATCCATCCGGAGGAGGTATTTGTTCAGCAGCTGTTAGCTGAGATGCCTGAAGCTCCGGATCATTTTGCGCGTTGCTCTGAAATTAATCGCCAAGGCCCTGTTCCAGTCCACCAGTTAAACAAGCCCCGTGCAATAGAGGCGGGTCAATTTGCTCAACTGGTGGAACAGAATTATCAGGTGGTAGATACCAGAGATCAATTATCCTATGCCGGAGCCCATATTCCACGTTCCTACGCCTTGAGTTTAAAAGGCAATTTTGCTACTTTTTCCGGATGGGTTTTACCTCCTGATAAACCGCTTATTATAGTGGCAGATGATGATAAAGGTTTTAACTCAGCCTTATTGCAATTGCGCCGGGTGGGCCTGGATCAAGTTGAGGGGTATTTAAAGGGAGGAATCAGTGCCTGGATTACGAGTGGCTATCAAACGGACAGCATTGACAGCAGTTCCGTTTTTATACTCCGCAAAGCACTGGAAAAGAAGGCCGTCACATTAATTGATACCCGCTTAAGAAGCGAATGGCTGGAAGGACATATTCCGGAAGCCATGCATATTCCCGCACCTGATATCAGACATCGCCACGGTGAGATACCGACGGACAAGCCGGTAGCCGTTATTTGTTCTACTGGCAACCGTTCTATTCTGGCAGCCAGTCTGTTAAGACAAAAGGTTTTTACCCGGGTGGTAAACGTAGTTGGTGGAGTAACAGCATGGAAGCAGGCGGGTTTTTCACTGGTCTGATGTAAAACCTGGTACCTGGGAAGCCTATGATCTTTATACGAACACAGGATTTGAATAAACCGCAGGGAGTAGTGGTTGTTTATGCCGGGTATGGAGCAGCAAGAAATGTTCATGGGTAGGGCATTTATGATCCTGTATAAATTTCCCCGCTCCTTTATCCATGAGCAAAGCTTTATCCGACCTGCTTTAATCTCCTGCTTTAGGGGGGGATGGGGCAGGGTTATTGTAGCGGAATACCTGGAAACTCCCGCCGGAAAGTTTGCGGAGCTGCTGTTTATTCCCGGCAAATTCCATATCCATCAGGGCCGGTTTTATTCGGCCAGCAAGGTATTTGTTTCCCCGGGGGAAAAAGGATTTCCGGGCAATCAACGGGAAGTTTTACGGCCGGAAAAGGCAAAAATAGTATGCACTTCTGCTGGTAATAAAGTGGATCACATTGCAGTGTCCCGCAATGGGGAAGAGTTTCTCAATATATCATTAAAAATCCTGACGCCCGGTTTCCCCTGGCCGGTTTCGGTTTTCCCGCCCATGTTAGCCCAGGAATACCAGGGACGCTATTATATTATTCGCTACCGGGCCCGGGGATGGGCTCAAATGGCCCGCATAACAAGTTTGTCTGTTAATCCGGATTTTTTTCCAGACCTTAGAATGGCGAGACCCCTTTTGGCCTTAAAAATAGAGGAACTAAAACTATATGCTGCCAAACCGCTGGTTCTAAATCCTAAACTATAAACCGAGTTCAGAACACCCGGGGGCCTGCAGTTCAGTCTCGCTTGATTTATATACTCTCTTCCAGGCGACGGATGCGATCATCCATATCCGGGTGGCTGGCCAGTAATTTTTTAAGGCCTCCGCTCTTGGCGCCGTTTATTTTAAAGCTTTGAATCGCGGTTTGCTCTGTATCCACGGTATTAATTGTAGCCTTTAATGATTTTAAGGCTTTTAGCATTTTGGTTTTACCTCCCAGCCGGGCTCCCTCGTAGTCCGCTCTAAATTCGCGATGCCGGGAAAAAGCCATCACGGCAATACTTCCGAGTATTGAAAATGCAATTTGAAAAAGAATAATGGACAAGATATGCACAATAGCAGCATATTCTTGTCGGACGAAGGAAGATGCCACATAAGCTACGATCCGAGACAAGAAGACGACAAAGGTATTAATCACGCCCTGGACCAGGGTCATGGTAACCATATCTCCGTTAGCGATATGCGCCACTTCATGTGAGAGTACTCCCTCCACCGCATCCTGGTCCAACTGGGTCAGGAGGCCCTGGGAAACCGCCACCAGGGAGTTGTTTTTACTGGGACCGGTAGCAAAAGCGTTAACTTCGGGAGAAGGGTAAATTCCTACCTCAGGCATTTTATTAATTCCTGCCTGTTGGGCCAGACGATGAACAGTACTGACCAGGTTTCTTTCCCTGGGGTTTAAATGGGTGTCGGGATTTAAAACCTGAACCTTCATCAGGGATTTGGCCATCCACTTGGAAATGGCAAGGGAGATAAAGGAGCCGGAAAAGCCGATGATCGCAGCAAAAATCAACAAACTGTAATAATCTATGCCATAGGGTGTAATATAATGCTGTACTCCCAAAATGGTGGTCACAATGACAATGGTGGTCAAAACCAGGAGATTTACCAGCAGAAAGAATCCAATTCTTTTCATTTTTCTCCCTCCTCAGGTTCGAATGATATTCCTAAAACCGTAAAGCAGTTATCACTCCTTCGGGCAAGTGATCTGAAAGAAAACAAAGGGTATCAAAAACAGAACCACATCCTGGTCAGACCTGGGAAGAACCGGTGTCTGATGACTGCTCCGCCTCGATTTTACGCCAATGATACATATAGATGGGTAGTACAATCACAATCATAATTAAAGATTCGATACTTCGTTTAATAGAATAATACCTTTGCTGTGATTGTTGTAATTCTCGTTGATCTTCCCAGCGAGTTTCATCTTCGGGGGTCGGAGCAACCGGCTTCTCAATATAATAGGGCGGTTCGGGATAAACCAGTCCTAACAAGGAATTTCCCAGATTGATGACTGCCACGATTAACATGATCAATGTAATCAGACAAACCAGATATAAATACACATTGCGGATATTCCACTTGGGTACCGTCATCACCATTCCCTCTTTCCCGGCCGTTTGGCCTGATCTGTAATTCTTACTTTTCCATTCATTTTAAATGAAATCCGCCAAAAACAAAAATGATTTTTTAATCCCAAAGTAAACAGGCCAAATTTTGCCATAATACGATGGCTTAAAGTATAATAAAAAGATGATACTAGTTGACAGATATTGAACCATTGCCGGTAAGCAGCAGAAAGGAACAAACAGCGGTTTTTTATTCCGGCAGGCACCATGTTATATCTTAAAAACTATCGCATATCTTGAAGGAGGTAATTAAATTGCTGGCTATTGCATTACAAGGTGTGGGAGGCATGAATCTTTTTGCCAGTGGTGTATTGGACGAATTCCGCGACCGGGGTTTGAAACCCGACCTCATCTCGGCAACCAGCGGGTCTATTCTCTCTGCCTTTCATTTTTTATATCCTCACATGGGGGCCGATAAAGCCAACAACCCTTTTTATACCGGTTATGGCCCGGTATCTGATTATATGAACTATATCAACTCCATTATTTGGGGAAAACCCGGCGTATTTAGACCCCTTACTCTATGGGAACGGTACTGGAAAGAGTTTCCTATCGATAATATTGGAAAAATCACAAACATGATGTTTCCGGCACAATTATATATTTCGCAGATTCCCCAGGATTTTTTTGAAACCATTGCGGAAGGCTTCAGAAAATCGGATACAGGCATTATTATTAATTCATATAGTCTACCCGATGATAATGCTGTATTGTATGTTAACGGTGCAGCCATGGAAAAAATCGCCACCAAACTGTCTTATTATGATGACCTGATTGTAAAGGAAATGTCAGCCGACGGCATAATTGCCAGCTTAAGATTGCTGCAACTGGGAGATTATCACGGAGAATATGACGGTGCCTACCAGTATAATCCAATTCTCTATCCTCTGGTTATCGCAGATCATATTATTGTGGTGACGGTCCAATCTTTTAAAAAAGCCATAAAAAGGAGTTTGGACAATTATTTTGACCAGGAAGATTTTAAATTAAAAATGCTTTTTAAAAACTCATTATATGCCCAGTTAAATGAAATCGAGTTAATCAATAAATTGGTAGCCAGGAATTTACTCCACAGCCCCCTCTATAAATATGTCAAGGTTCATATCGTGCAGCTCACCATCAATCAGGGTTATTTCGATTATTTTGTGGAAAATCCTGCAGCGCAAAAAGATGGAAGAAAGCAGGCGCAGATCTTTCTGGATGATTTTGAAGACCTGCAACAGTATGTGACCATAACAAAATAAGCCGGAATATTGTTATTCCGGCTTATTCCCTTACTTCTGTGATCTTATCTTAACCAGGGAAACCATATCATCCATGGATTGCTGGAAAAGGTGAGATCCCGTTCTTTTTTGGTCTTTAATTCCTCAATCTCTAGTCGCAACTGTTTGATATCTTCTTGCTGCTTACTAATGCGGTTTAAGGTGCTGCTTATATCATTTAGGACTTCCAACAATTGCTCCGAGGTAACCTGATGAGCATATTTTTGAAACAAATCTTTGTCTTGCAGGGCCGGCTTCATTTTTTCCTCGCCGGGGCTATTTTTGTGTTCCAAATCCGGTATTTTTTTATCCTGGCTTTCAAAGGGGTCCTTTCCCATTCGTTTTTTTTGGTTCATTTTTTGCTCCTTTCGATAATTTCCAGGCATAATTGCCGGTAATCTGCAGCTCCGGCACTATCGGCCTTGTAATGATAAATGTCGAGACCAAAGCTGGGAGCTTCGGCTAGGGAAATGTTATCCCGGATATAATTTTTATAAAGCTTGTCCTTAAAATGCAGCTCTAATTTTGCAACGACTTCCCGGTTTAATACTTTCCTTTTATCATAGCGGACGGCAATAATGCCAGAAATTACAAGATCCGGGTTTAGCTTGTTTTTTACGTATTCCAGGGTTTCTAATAATTTACTCATTCCCTGTAAAGCCAAAAATTCTGTTTGGACCGGAATAAAAACCTCATTGGCAGCAGTTAAGGCGTTTAAAGTAAGCAAACCCAAACTGGGAGGGCAGTCCAGGAGCACAAAATCAAAATCTTGCAGCCGGGTCATGATATTTTTAAGCATGTATTCCTTATCCCTGACCCAAGCATATTCTCCTTCTACCAAACTCAGCTCCAATCCGGCAGGGATGATTTTAACCCCCCTGACCTCCTGCATAACCTCTTCGGGTTCGGTTTCCGGTTTAAATAGATGATATAGGTTCTTGTCCATATCCATGGAAATGCCAACTGCGGTACTTAAGTTGGCCTGGGGATCCATATCGATGATGAGAACCTGATAGCCCAGCCTTTGTAAGCCGAATCCAATATTAACGGCAGAAGTAGTTTTGCCGGTTCCTCCTTTTTGATTGCTGATGGCAATTACTCTCATGTAAAACCTCCTTGACCAGGCTGAAAACGGTTTCCGTCCAAAACCTCCTGCCAGGGGAACGATATATCTTAAAGAAATTCGACCATTAAGTCCAAAACCCTTTTTCTATCCCCTTTTTTACGGCACAAATACAAAATATAGGAAACGGTTTATTTTTTGGTCTTATTCATCATTTTCATAAAAGACATCATATTTTCCAGGTTATGTTCTTTCATAGATTGAAGAAACTGAGGCATTAGCTGCATACATAGCGGCATCATTTCCTCCATCATATTTTCCGGGTTGTCATTAAAGCAGGCAAAAACTTCAGGCATGATTTGTTTGAAAAAAGTGATTTTGTCTTCCGGATCCAAAGCGGCAAATCTTTTTATTAATTCTTCCATAATTTAAAATCCTCCGAATTCTTTAGTACAGGGCGGCCTACAATGCAGGGTTCTTGAGCATGCATCTTCATTAACATGGGGACAACAGCTGCTGTTGCGCTGTGGTAATACCGCTTAGTTCTTAAGCTGATTTTTTTGAGTTGTCCAAATTTGATAGTGAATCGATAAGGATTTGTAATCTAATTCTAATAAAAACCCGACCAAGAAGCAAATGACAACAAATCCTTCGTGCAAAGGATAACACAAGTATAAAAAAATTTCATTGTTATAATAACATGCATAATGATATATTGGTTCTAATAATTGCGGAAGGAGTGTCTAAGTATCATGAAAAATACGGCAGTAGAGGATTTCACCAGAATAAGAGAAATTAATGTGATGAGATTAAAGGAGGGAAAGGAAGCGGGGCTTAAGGTAGTTGGAAAATACTGCACTTATTGCCCGGATGAACTCATCATAGCAGCAGGGGCGATACCTGTAGGGTTGTGTGGGACCAAAGAAGATCCCATTGCTGCGGCTGAAGAGCACCTGCCTCGCAACCTGTGCCCGTTGATTAAGTCTTCTTATGGCTTT
>PWPP01000085.1 GCA_003558625.1 Syntrophomonas sp. | reverse complement strand
GGATGACCCTGCTCAGTCTCCGGTCCCCCCGGGCAATGATTCCTTCTAAATAGCTGGCCCGGGCATCATGAAAGTTGAGTTTCATGCCCCTGGCTTTCATAGAGGACAACATTTTTTTCTTTTCCTCAAAACTTTCTATGCTTGACTGGGCCTGCCATTGGAAAGGTGTATGCGCCTTGGGAACAAAGAATGCGATACTTGCCCTGATTTCTACGGGTCGCCGGGAATATTGTTTGCCTAAATCCCGCACCCGGCGTAACAACTCCATAATACCCTCGATATCTTCCCGGCTCTCTCCCGGCAATCCCAGCATAAAATACAGCTTTATCGATTTCCAGCCCGATTGAAATGCTGCTTTCACAGCACGAAATAAATCTTCTTCGGTTACATTCTTATTGATGATGTTCCTTAAACGCTGGGTTCCTGCTTCCGGCGCCAGGGTTAACGTGGTTTTTCGCACTTTTTGCACTTCATCGGCTAAATGAATGGAAAACGCATCTACCCGCAGGGAAGGCAAAGACAGGCCGATCCCTTTATCACGGTATGCTGCCACCAAATTAGGCACCAGGGCATCTACCTCTGAGTAATCCAGCGTGCTCAGGGAGCAAAGGGAAATCTCCTCGTAACCGGTGGATAACAACTGCTGACGCGCCTGGTCTTCCAGGGTTTCCCGGGCTTTTTCCCGAACCGGGCGGTAAATCATCCCCGCCTGGCAAAAACGGCAGGCCCGGTGACACCCTCGCATAACCTCAATAACGGCACGGTCGTGAACAATTTCTATATAAGGCAATACCGGCCGGGCTGGAAAATAAGCCCGGTCAAAATTGCGCACCAATTTTTTACGCACCCGGGGCGGCACTTGACGGTTCAGGGGCACCATTTCCTTTATCCTATAGTCCTCCTCATATTCGACCCGGTACAACGACGGAACATACAACCCCTCCAGGGCTGCCAGCTTTAGCAGCAAATCAGCTTTGCCCATCATCTTATTCTCCCCGATGATATCCAGCAACAGGGGAAGCACTTCTTCACCTTCGCCCACAACAATCACATCAAAAAAATCGGCATAAGGTTCGGGATTGAAAGCCAGGGGCCCCCCGGCAATGATTAACGGATCCTTTTCTTTTCGTTTTTGCGCCCAGGGGTTGATCCGGGCCAAATCCAACATGTTCAAAATATTGGTAAGAGATAATTCATACTGCAGAGAAAACCCAATAACATCAAAGGAACTTAATGGCATAAACGATTCCAGAGAAAACAGGGGGATTTCCGCTTCTCTTAACTGGTGTTCCATATCCGGCCAGGGAGCAAAAACCCGCTCCATCAGGTGATTGCTGTTTTCATTGATAAGACCGTACAGGATTTTGCCCCCCAAGTGAGACATCCCCACTTCATAAACATCAGGAAACGCAAAAACCATTTTGGTTTTGGACTGCTCCCAGTCCTTTTTTATCATATTCAACTCATTACCGGTATAACGACCGGGTTTGGAGACCAGGGGCAGGATCTGATTAAACAGCCTGTCTTTTAACTGCATGCTTTCACCGCCACAATGATATTTGTTTCCAGGTAATGATGGGGGCAGGAGCCTCTAATCCACTGTTTCATTATCTTATTCTCCCTCCAGATGGTTAACGATGCCAAAATAGTGTTCAAATACGGTTTTAGCTACTTGACCGGCTGAGCCTCCGCCTGACTGGCCATATTCGACCACCCCGGCAAAGGCAATCTGAGGATCATCATAAGGGGCAAAAGCGATAAAAACCCCATGGGTATCCCTAAGGGTATTATCCCCTACCCTGCCCGTTTCCGCAGTTCCGGTTTTGGCCGCCACCTGAATATGGGGAGGGAAGTGATAAAAAAGATGATAGGCAGTACCACCGACCTGGGTCACCTGCAACATGGCGCGCTTGGTTTCGGCCAGGCTGTTCGTGGAAAGGTTGACATCACTACTTTTCTGAGGTTTATTGTTTTGCCGGGTCCGTCCGTCAGGGCCGGATATTTTTTGCATCACCGTAGGTTTCATCAGCTGCCCGCCGTTGGCCAGTGCAGCCGTAAAATTTGCCAGCTGCAGCACACTATAACTGTTGGAACCCTGTCCGATAGACATGTTGAAGGTGTCAAACTGCTGCCAATTGGTATCAAAATTATAATCTATTCTATATTGTGCCTCTATGCGGTTCAATTCATTTCTTTTCTGGATTTCCAGCCTTCTTAATTCTTCTTCACTTTCCACCCCGGCAATTTTACTACGATAGGTTTCCTCCAGGTTTTCCCGGATGCGGTTATATTTCCGGTCGATTAAGATGGCATTGATCTCCTTCTTCCATTCCGGGGTGGGAAGAAGACCTTCCGCCTCATGGGGCAGATCAATTCCACTCTTGGCGCCCAGCCCCAATTCCCGGGCCACTGCAATGATTTGATCTTTTCCGGCCCGGCGGGCCATTTCCTGAAAATACGTATTACAGGATACCGCCATAGCATTATAATAATTGACACTGCCATGCACCCCGGTACACCTGATATAGGGAGCGACCCAGTAACTTCCCTGGCAGGTAACACGATCCGCCAGAACACTGGCCATTACCTGGGCTTCCATGGCAGCCAAACCCACAATCGGTTTAAAGGTAGATCCGGGAGGGTAGGTAGCCTGAAGGGCACGGTTGGTCAGGGCCCCTGGGTTCAAAGGATTGTAGGTTAATTCCTGGGGCACATAATAAGGAAAGTTAGCACTGCTCAGATTCCCCTTCCAGTCATCGGGATTTAAAGCTGGGAAACTGCTCATAGCCAATATTTCCCCGGTTTTAACATCCATCACGACCGCCGAACCTACTTTGGCTTTAGGGTTTCTATTCCTTTCCAGGTCGGCCAATATGGCCTGTAAAGAATGGTCCATTACCTTTTGCAGGTCTAAATCAATGGTCAGGTGAACATTGTTTCCCGGAGTTGGCTCCAGGGTAACTAATTCTCCAACCGGCCGCCCCCGAGCATCAACTTCCACCCTGCGGGCTCCGTCACGGCCTTTTAATTCCGCTTCATATTGTTTCTCAATACCTGCTTTGCCAATCAGGCTGTTGATATTGTATCTTTCGGTCCCCAATTGCGCCACTTCCTGGGCATCAATGGAATGGATATAGCCCAGAACATGCCCGGCTATGGAACCATATGGATAATAGCGCAAAGGTTCTACACTGACATTAACCCCGGGAAGATTTTGACGGTTTTCTTCGATTTCCACTGCCAATTCCCAGGGGATATTTCTTGCCAGGATCACCGGCTCAAAAAGACGGTATTGTTGGGTCTTTATTTTTTCTTCGATATAGTCCACCGTAATCTCAGGATATGTATCCCGGAGGAGGTCAACCAGATAATCAAGAGATATATTCTGCTGACTGATATAAGGATAAGCCAGGTTTAGGGTATAAACCAGTTGGTTCGCCGCTAAAATGTTGCCGTTACGATCATAGATTTCTCCCCGCGGTGCCTGCAGGGAAACCAGACGAATACGGTTATCCTTGGCCTTGGTCTGGTATACATCGCTGTAAACAAACTGGACGACTGCCAGCCTGCCCATTAAAATCCCCAGTAATGCCAGCATAATATAAGCTATTACCCTCAATTTCAGTTTGAGTTCGGAAGCTCTCATTTACCTCTCCCCATTGTTTTTTAAAATCCCGGATTTGCTTGAATTGTAATACCACATATACAAAGGAATGGCCAATAAAAAATTATAGCTCAGGTGGAAAAACACATCGACCAGGAAATGCAGATCAACCGAAAAAGATGTGGAAAAAACCACGGTTAAAAGCAGTAAGATGATAATATTTAAGATCGAGCCTATTAAAACCGATATCACTCCAACCAGAAGGTTTTCCTTAAAAACATTGATCTGAAGGTTCCCGATTGCATATCCGGTAATTCCTTTGGCAATAGCATTCATGCCAATAAAACGGCCCAGATACAAATCCTCTAACAAGCCGCACAACAAACCATAAACGCCGCCTTTTTTAGGGCCGTTGATCAGAGCAAAAAAAATGATAAAAATCAACAGTAAATCGGGCACCGCCCCTTTTATGTTGAATACAGAAAATATGGAGGCCTGTAAGAATAATGCTGCCAGGGGCAATAACAATAAAATTAGTAAACGCAACACCTTATTCCTCTAATATCTCTGGGTTATAGTCTATAATAACCATAACTTCTTCCAGTTTATTAAAATCAACTGCCGGCAGCACTTTGGCTGTAAGCAGCAAACCATTAGGTTCCTTGGTAATATCGGTAGCCGTTCCGATCATAAGGCCCCGGGGATATATTAGTGAAAGACCCGAAGTAATCACCAGGTCTCCTTCTTCAATTTCAGAATAATAGGGAATATTAATCATATTTAAGGTCCTGTTCTGTCCCAACCCCTCAACAATCCCCTGGGTCTCGCGGGTTCTTTGAATGGTTGCCCCCACGGCGATTTCGCGATCGCTTAAGAGAAAAACCCGGGCTGAATTCTGGTTTACACTGGTCACGCGTCCCACCAAGCCGTCTTTATTGATTACGGGCAAATCCTTTCTGATCCCATCATTAGATCCCTTGTTAATGGTTACAAACCGGTACCAGTTGTTGGGACTGCGGGCAATGACCCGCGCCGCCAACAATCTATATTCTTCTTTTTCTTCCTGTAGTGCCAGCAGTGCCCTCAGGCGTTCTATTTCTTCCCGGTACTCCTGCAGGCGGTTAATCTCCATTTTCAAGGAAGCAACCTCTTCTTCCAGCGCATCAATCTGGGCATTAAGACTGGATTTGTCCTCAAAAAAAGAGGAAAATCCTGACCCAATTCCCTGCAAGTCTTTAACCCCGCTTAACAGCGGGGTATACATTTCATGCAGCATTTTTTCGCCCCAGGTAATATTCTCCCGGTCGGCGGCAGTATACCTCATGGTAAACAGCAATAAAACCACCGCCATTACAATAAGCCAGAGATATTTATTCCTGAACAGATTAGACAATGATCTCACCCATTAAAATTTTCTCTTTGGATTAATCAGCACTTTTTTCAGGACTTCAATGTTTTCTAATACCATTCCGGTACCGTATGCCACTGCCAGCAGGGGCTCCTCGCAGATATAAACCGGGATATTGGTTTCATCGCTGATTAGTTTATCCAGTCCCTTAAGCAACGCTCCTCCCCCGGCTAGCACGATGCCCCGATCCATTAAATCCGAAGCCAGTTCCGGAGGTGTTTTTTCCAGGCAGTTTTTAATTCCTTCTATAATGTGATCTACCGTTTCTTTTAAGGCTTGCTGGATTTCAGTAGACGTGATATTTATTGTTTTGGGCAAGCCGCTAACCAAATCCCGACCCCTGACCGCATAAAATTCCTCCGGCCCCTCCCATAAAGCGGAGCCGATATTTATTTTAATATCTTCTGCGGTTCTTTCCCCGATTAATAATTTATAGTTTTTCCTGAGGTGCTGGGTAATGGCCGTATCCATTTCATCGCCAGCCACTCTCACCGACTTTGAGGTTACGATCCCTCCCAGGGAAATAACTGCCACTTCGGTGGTTCCCCCACCGATATCAACAATCATATTTCCTGTTGGTTCATGTACCGGTAGTCCGGCCCCAATAGCAGCAGCCATGGGTTCTTCGATCAGATAAGCTTCTTTGGCCCCTGCCTGCAATGCTGCTTCCCTTACCGCCCTTTCTTCGACGGTAGTACAACCGGTAGGTATACTGATCACTACCCGGGGTTTGATCATAGTGGTATTCTGCCCCAGTGCTTTTTTGATAAAATATTTAATCATACCCTGGGTTACATCAAAATCTGCAATGACGCCGTCTTTCATGGGGCGGATGGCTATAATCGAGCCCGGCGTCCTGCCGATCATCTGTTTGGCCTCTTCCCCTACCGCCAAAACCTCACCAGTATCACTTTTTATGGCAACAACCGACGGCTCTCTTAAAACAATACCCTTGTCTTTGATGTGTACCAGGGTATTGGCAGTACCAAGATCTATTCCCATATCCCTTCCAAATAACACGCTGTTACTTCCTCCTTAAGGTTAAATTAAATCCTTTTCTTTTAGACTGACATATCTATTCTCACCGATGATGATATGATCAAGCACTTCTATGCCCAGCAGCTCGCCGGATTGCATTAATCTTCGCGTCACATCAATGTCTTCCTTGCTGGGAGTGGGATCTCCACTGGGATGATTGTGAACCAATATAATGGAGGCGGCACTTCTTTTTATCGCAGTCTTAAAGACTTCCCGGGGATGGACCATAGAACTATGCAACCCCCCTATGGAGATGTTTTCCATCACCAGCAGGCCCCCTTTTCGGTCCAGATACAGGCCCCGGAAATACTCCCGGTCAAAATACCTCATCTCCTCCATAACGATATTTTTCACGTCCTGGGGGGATTTAATCGCTACCCTGTGGGGTATATCCTGTGCCAATCTTCGGCCCAGCTCCAGGGCTGCTTTAATACCACTGGCCTGCGCTGCTCCGACGC
>PWPP01000088.1 GCA_003558625.1 Syntrophomonas sp. | reverse complement strand
TTGGGCGGTCATGGTATTGTATACTCTCATTTTTTGTCGCCTCCTTCTCATAATCCTCCAGCTTTTTTTCTAATTCTTCTACCCGGTGCAACATAGCGGTCAGAATATCTGCTACCGGATCCGGCAGCAGATGATGATCCAAGTCTACTCCCTGCTCCCCGGCACCGGGCATCATACCATTTCTCACGGCTATTCTTCCCGGGATTCCCACTACGGTACAATTAGGGGGTACACTGTTTAGCACTACAGACCCTGCTCCAATTTTAACATTATCACCGACATTAAAGGAACCCAGCACTTTGGCTCCGGCACTGATGGTAACATTATTGCCTATGGAAGGATGCCGTTTTCCTTTTTGTTTTCCGGTTCCTCCCAGGGTTACCCCTTGAAACAGGGTCACATTATCCCCGATTTCCGTAGTTTCTCCTATGACAATCCCACTGCCGTGATCAATAAAAAATCCCTTGCCGATCTTTGCCCCGGGATGGATCTCGATGGCGGTCAAAAAGCGATTAAAATGAGAGAGTAGCCGGGCTAAAAAATACAATCGGTGCCGGTATAAAAAATGGGCCCAGCGATGCATGATAATGGCGTGGAAACCAGGATAACAGAAAATAACCTCCCAAATGGACCTTGCGGCCGGGTCACGTTCAAAAACAACCCCAATTTCTCTCCTTATGCTGCTAAACATGGCAATCCTCCTTTGTTTGATTAAACTAAAAAATCCTTTCCTCTCCACACAGAGACGAAAGGATTCGCGGTTCCACTCTGATTGAGTGCATGAATGCACTCCACTCGTTTAAAATCCATAACGGTTTCACCCGGATACCCCTACTCCCGGTTCAGGGCACCTGCTCCTGGGTGCATGTTCAATGTCTTCAATACTGGAAAAGGCTCTCAGTCGGTGGCCTTTATTCTCTGGCAGCGATCGACATTTACTTCTCCCATTCCTCGCAGCTGGCTCATATTCATTTGTCACTATTATATGTGAGGTTGCAAAAAGGTGTCAACTATAATAATAGAATTATGATTTATAATAATAGATTCATGGTCTGTTTCATACGACGAAGGGTCTCCTCCCGGCCCCATATGGATATCAGATAAGGTAATTCCGGTCCCTTGGTTTGTCCGGTCAGGGCACATCGTAAGGGCATAAACACTTCTTTGGGCTTGAGTTTGTTTTTCTTGGCAATGCTTTTCAGAAACCCGGCAATCTCATCAACCCCGTCTGTTTCCGGCAGTTCCCGGGAAAAATATTGCAATACCTGCATAACCTTTTCTCCCTGCAGGATCGCGGCTGCTTCCGGTTCCTCATCCCGGGGGGTAAAAAAGATGCGGCTGTGGACCGGGGCATCGGACAGGCACACCAGGTAATCCCGGATGGCCGTAACAAGCAGCTCATATTTGGCATCATCCAGGGCTTCCACTGCCGGAGCCAAATCGGATTGCAACAGAAATGGTTTTAAAAGGGCTTTTAGTTCCGTTATGGTTTTTTGTTTAATATACTGCTGGTTGAGCCAGTTCAGTTTATCCACATCAAACACCGCCGGGTGTCGGGCTACCCTCTTCAGGGTAAACTGTTGCACCAGCTGCTCTTTACTGAGGATCTCCTCTTCCCCTTCCGGAGACCAACCCAAAAGGGCCAGAAAATTAAACATAGCTTCCGGCAGATAGCCCATTTCCCGGTATTGGATCATGGATGTGGCTCCGTGCCTTTTGCTCATCTTTTGCCGGTCACTGCCCAGGATTAAAGAAATATGGGCAAATTGGGGCCGTTTAAAATTAAGGGCATCAAAAAGCATCAGCTGCCGGGGGGTGTTGGACAAATGCTCCTCGGCTCTGATCACATGGGTTATTTTCATTAAATGATCATCCACCACCACGGCAAAATTATAGGTGGGAATCCCGTCAGATTTCATAATGATAAAATCCCCGATATTATCGCTGTCAAAACTTACTCTGCCTCGTACCAGGTCATCTACCACATACACGGTATTGGCCGGTACCCTGAAGCGGATACTGGGCTTAAATCCCTCCGCCAGTCTTTGTTCTGTTTCCTGTATGCTTAATTCACGGCATTTGCCCTGGTATAGAGGCATACCCTTGTCCTCCATCAGGCTCTGCCGCTCTGCTTCCAGGTCTTCCTGGCTGCAAAAACAGAAATATGCCCCCCCCTGATCCAGCAGCTCCCGGGAAAAGTTCTGATAAAGATCCCGTCTTTCCATCTGCCGGTAGGGGGCAAATTCGCCCCCGGTGTCGATGCCCTCATTCCATTCCAGCCCTAACCAGGTCAGGGATTCTAAGATTTCCGTTTCATATTCTCTTTGGGACCGTTCAATATCTGTATCTTCAATTCTGATAACAAGTGCCCCCTGGTGATGGGCGGCAAACAAGTAATTGAATAACGCCGAGCGGGCTCCTCCAATATGCAAAGGCCCGGTGGGGCTGGGGGCAAATCTTACTCTAACATCAGCCAAGGTATAACCTCCCTGTTTTTTGTTTCTGTTCAATAAGGCTCATTATATCATTTTTTCGAACTATCCCACAATTATACTTCCCCGGCTCCGAAGAAGCATACCAACATCTGCCGGGGTATAAGCGGACGTTTCCATGACGATTATCTTGGGATCCACTTCTCTATTTTTAGGCTCTCTTTTTTGCCTGCTCAGCCGTTGCAGTGACTACCTGCCGCCCCTGATCAACGCAACAGCCTGGGCGGCGATCCCTTCCTCGCGCCCGGCAAAGCCCAGATTTTCGGTAGTGGTCGCTTTAACACTGACCTGATCCGGGTCCACATTCAGAGCAGCGGCGATATTGACACACATTTGAGGGATAAAAGGGGTCAGCCTGGGTTTCTGGGCGATAATGGTAGCATCAATATTCACTACGCTATAACCCCGCTTTAAGATAATGGCAGCTACCTCCCGCAACAATAAGATGCTGCTGATATCCTTATAGCGGGGATCCCGGTCGGGAAAATGGTGTCCCAGGTCTCCGCATGCCCCTGCCCCCAACAAGGCATCACTTACAGCATGAAGCAGGACATCCGCATCGGAATGCCCCAGCAAGCCATATAGATGAGGGATTTCAACCCCACCCAGGACTAATTTCCGGCCTGCCACCAGTCTGTGCACATCATACCCGGTACCTATTCGCATTCCCGGCTCCTCCTTCTCCTGAATGATTCCTTCTTTTGCAGATGAAAAACCCTGATCCCCCGGTCATAAGACCTCAGAGATCCTACGGCTGTGATTTCTGTTGCCTCTCCTGCAAAAATAACGCGGCGCTGACTAAATCTTCGGGGGTGGTAATTTTTATGTTTCTGTAATCACCCGGCACCACTTTTACCCGGCCCATATATTTCTCATATAACGCAGCATCATCGGTGGCATAAAAACCGGCTTCATAAGCCTTTGCATAGGCCTTAAGCAAGGGGTTTTTCGCAAAAACCTGGGGGGTTTGCACTGCAACAATGCGGCTGCGGTCCAGGGTTTCGGCCACATAACCACATTCTACCTTCTTCAGGGTATCCTTAGGGATTACACCCGGAATGGCCGCACCGTGTTGTTCTGCTGCCTCCATTAGAGAATACAGCAGCTCCGGGGTAAACAAGGGCCGGGCCCCATCATGAACCACCACCAGGAATATGTCCTTCCCCAGGGCCTGTAGGCCCTGATATACTGAATCCTGGCGTTCCTCCCCCCCGGCAATCACAGATACCTCTTTCCCGCTCTTGATGGAGGAGGCGATGATTTGCCGGCAGTATTGTATTTCCTCGGGCCGGGCACTGATGACCACCTGTTTTATTTCGGGAACCTCCATGAAAATAGACAGAGAATAATTAATCACCGCTTTTCCCGCTAAGAGCAAATACGGTTTATTAATCTCATGAGCCATCCGACTCCCGCTTCCGGCCGCGGCAATAACCACTCCTATCTTCCTACTTGGTTTCATAACAAGCTCCCTTCCTGCCGCACTGCTCCGGGATGCTGTCCTTTGTTTCCCCCTTTTACTGCCAGGTTTTTGAACAGGGGTTTTGTTTTCCTGCATCAATTATAACACTGACCTCCCGATGGCTTCCCGGTTTTATTGTCACGGCCTCATTTCGATTTCTACCACTCCGTTGATAAGCCCGGCAAAAGCCCCAAAACGAACTCAATAGGTGGCAGGGTGCATCTTTCCTTGATTGACAAATGTTTAACCTCGAGGATATAATGAGAAAAATGACACATTAAGGAGGATTTCCTCTTAATGAAGGATCTAATATGTGAAGCATTTCAAAGTTTGGTAGAAGACTCATTGATCCGTCACTACAGCCTGCTGGATATCTTAAGCAAGCTTAACTCGTCTTCCTGCCGGGTCAGCTGCAGAATCACCAAATCCGTCACCGAATGTGGTTGTATTTCCATCCAAGCGAAAAAAAACGGTTTTCCCCCCGATTCCCAGTCGGTCCAGGAACTGAAGACGTACCTTGACAACCACATCCGGGGCAAACTTTGCCCTGACTGTGAAGAACTGCTTAATGATGAATTAGGCCAGCTGCTGTTTTATTTTTCCGCCCTGTGCAATGCATTTGATATGAATATGTATGATATTTTCATCCGGGAATATAAAAAGACCTCCACTCTGGGCATATTCAATATGACCTGATCTAAGCCCCATCGTCCTGATCATTCGACATCCCAGGGCCAGATTAAATCGAGTACTCTGACAACAGGTTTTCATGCATTCTTTTCAGCCCGTTTTTAATAGAACGGGCTCTTACTTCTCCAATTCCTTCTACCTCATCTAGCTCTGCAATACTAGCTTTGAGGACTTCCCGCAACAGATCAAAGTGCCGGATCAAATTCTCTATAATGGCTTGCGGAATCCGGGGCAGTTTTTTCAGCATCCGGTATCCTCGGGGGGATATGTGCTGGTCGAGATAGGCATTGCTGCCATAGTTTAATATTTTGGAAATAAATAAGGGATCGGGGATATCTTCAATATACACCGTCATCATATTATTCATCAGTTCTACCGGAGCTTTGTCCGCGGCCATGGAATAATCCCGGATAATGAGAACGGCTTCCTCAAAAACTTGGGCTATCATTTCCTCCAGCTGCATTTTTACCAGTCTGCCCTCAGAGCCTAACTCGACAATGTAGTTTTCTATTTCATCCGCCACTTTTAGCACTCTTATCGAACGTCTCAGTACCTCACAAACTTCGGCTGCCGTTACCATGTCTTCAAATTCCAGCATCCCCAGGCGTTGTATTTCCCGCCCCAAAACATTGCGATATTTTTCCAGGGTTTGCAGAGCCTGGTTGGCTTTTATCAAAATCGATGCAATGTCCCGCAGGCGATAGCTTGCCCGTTCCTGGTAGAGTGTAACCAGTTTTCTGCGTTCGGATATGGAAATAACCAGTTCTCCGGTCTGAATGGCTACTCTTTCCGCCGTGCGGTGCCGCAATCCGGTTTCTGAAGTCTCAATTCCAGGGTCCGGATCCAGCTGGGCGTTGGCGAAAAGGATCCTGGAAAGGTCACTGGCAATAACAATGGCGCCATCCATTTTAGCCAATTCATACAGGCGGGCCGGGCTAAATTCACAATTAATGAAAAAGCCTCCACTGATCAGTTTGACTAGCTGCGGGGAATCCCCCACCACAATCAAGCCCCCGGTATTAGCCTGTAGCACATTTTCAATGCCCAGGCGCAGGGGAGTTCCCGGAGCGATCAGTTTTAACGATTTGCGAAACCCACTTCGATAAATATCCTCTGCCACTTCTTATCCCTCCAACAAATAATCCGTTAACTGTTTGATGTTTTCAATTTCCCATACCTGGGGCATGACCTCATGGCGGCCTAATACCTTATGGGCACCACTAGGGAGAATAAGGCGGTTATAACCCATTTTCCGGAGTTCTCTGATACGGTTTTCCATAAAGGGTACCGATCGGATCTCCCCTCCCAGGCCCACTTCACCGATTAATGCTGTTCCCTCGTGGATCGCACGGTCATAGTAACTGGACAAAACCGCGGCCGCAATGCCTAAATCGACGGAAGAATCTTTTAGAAAAATACCCCCGGTAACCTTCAGATAAACATCATGCCGGGCTAAGCTCACATGGCATTTTTTTTCTATGACCGCATTGATTAAAGCCAGTCGATTCTGGTCGATCCCCCAGGTAACCCGCCGGGGGGGCCCAGAGACCGAAGGTGCTGCCAGGGCCTGCACCTCCACCAGCAGGGGACGGCTGCCTTCGTAACTGACGGTCACGGCACTGCCGCTGCCCGGTTGATCATGGTTGATAAAGATGGCTTCGGGATTGGTGATTTCTATCAGTCCGGCAGCACTCATCTCCATCAGGGCCAGGTCATCGGTGGAGCCAAAACGGTTCTTTATTCCCCGGATCAGGCGCAGAGCATAGTTCTTTTCTCCCTCAAAATAGATGACCACATCAACCATATGTTCTAAAACCTTGGGCCCGGCAATGATGCCTTCTTTGGTTACGTGGCCGATAAGAAAAAAAGCCTTATCGGTCTTTTTGGCCAGCTTAATCAGGTGGGCCGTGGTTTCCCGGAGTTGGGCCGTGCTGCC
>PWPP01000050.1 GCA_003558625.1 Syntrophomonas sp. | reverse complement strand
CGATATTAAGATGCGGTTTGGTTCTTTCAAATTTTGCCTTGGCCATCTCTTTTCTCACCTTTCCTTTTTCTGTTTTAAAATAATGCGTCCTGCCCAGGTGGATCCAGGCCCCTGCCAATCATTACACCTGTTTTCGGCAGTTACTGAAACCCGGGGCTTCTGGTCCGACTCGGGCTTGAACCGGGTCGTTTATTTGGTTTTACTCATCCATTTTACCCAATATCCATAAAAAATAAAAGGACTGAGATTAAATCCCATTCCTTTATATGTTGGTAGCGGCGAAGGGATTTGAACCCCTGACTCTACGGGTATGAACCGTATGCTCTAGCCAACTGAGCTACGCCGCCATCTGGAGCCCATAACCGGACTTGAACCGGTGACCTTATCCTTACCAAGGATACGCTCTGCCGCCTGAGCTATATGGGCAAAATATTTCATGGTTGCGGGAGCCGGATTTGAACCGGCAACCTTCGGGTTATGAGCCCGACGAGCTACCAACTGCTCCATCCCGCGTTGTCATGGTGGAGGGAGAAGGATTCGAACCTTCGAAGGCGTCGCCAACAGATTTACAGTCTGCCCCCTTTGGCCGCTTGGGTATCCCTCCTAATTCTGGAGCCGAGCACAGGACTTGAACCCGCAACCTGCTGATTACAAATCAGCTGCTCTACCATTGAGCTAGCTCGGCTCAGCAAAGTTTATTTTATACCCTATGCTGGCCAAAGTCAAGTTTAATCTGTGTTTATTTTACTGGTTTTTTTCCCGGTCTTCCAGGTATTTTTCCAGCTTGCGTTTCACCCTCTGTAACGCATTATCAATTGATTTCACGTGTCTCTTCAGATCTATGGCGATTTCCTGGTAGGACTTCCCTTCCAGGTAGGACATCAGCACTTTCCATTCCAGGGAGCTGAGTATTTCTCCCATCTTTCTTTCAATAAAGACAAACTCTTCCCGGCTGATAATAATGTCTTCCGGATTGGTAATCCTGTTGGTGGAGAGAATATCCATAAGGGTGCGGTCCGAATCTTCGTCATATATCGGTTTGTTCAGTGAAATATATGAGTTGAGGGGAATATGTTTTTGTCGGGTCGCTGTTTTAATTGCCGTTATGATCTGCCTGGTGATACAGAGTTCGGCAAAGGCTCTGAAAGAAGTGAGTTTGTCCACTTTAAAGTCCCGAATAGCTTTAAATAGTCCTATCATACCTTCCTGGATGATGTCTTCCCGGTCGGCCCCAATCAGAAAATATGCCCTGGCTTTTGCTCTTACAAAATTCTTGTACTTATCTACTAAGAACTCAACCGCATATTGTTCCCCCAGCTGGGCGTATTCCACGATTTCTTCATCGGTGATTTCCGCATAGGTCAGATAGAATGTCTTCTCAGCGATAGAACCGGTCATTCAATCGCCCCCAGTTTAATATTGATGGTAATTCCGCTCGTTGGCGCCACCTGCTGTGACACATAGACATTGTTTATTATAGCTACATGTATGCCATTCGTCAAGGTAAGAGAACGGTACATAAATCCCTATCTAGCAATGGAGAGAGCCGTTTAAACCGGTTATCTTGTCAATCGCTCCTCCTGATCTTTTCCAGGGCGGCAAAAACATGATTATCAAGGCTGGTATGAATACGCCAGCTATGCTGTTCCGAAACGGCTTTTTCCTGCATCAGCCGCCTGGTTTTTTCAATTTTCTGCCACAGTTCACGGGGAGTCATGCGATACGCACCCTGGGAAAATATCATACTTTGCTCCAGGGCGTCGGAGGTGGCCACAAATATTTGGCCGCCTTCACCCATTTGCTTTAAGCGGTTAAAAACCATACGTTCAATCAGGATATCGGCCGTTTCTTCCTGGCTGAAATACACGTCCAACCCTGGATGAGGGCGGTAATGCAAAGATCGATTTAACGGTACCTGTCCGTCATATATAATCATAACCTGGTGCCCGGTAAAGGCGGCATAATTGATCATGATCTCTTCCAGTTTGATGCGGGAGGCCTCGGGGGATATATCCAAAAACTTGCGCAAATCGGGCCAGTTATGAATAATATTGTAGGCATCAATGATTAAAATTTCATCCATTCATTTCCCCTGTTTTCCTCTGTCTCAGGACCTCATACATCAACACTGCTGCGGCGGCAGAAGCATTCAGAGAATCAACCAGGCCCAGGGTTGGAATCTTAACCAGGATGTCGCTCTTCTCTTTCACCAGTCTTCGTAACCCCCGGTTTTCCCCGCCGATGACCAGAGCCAGGGGTCCCTTTAGATCAACCGTTGTGTAGGGCTGGTTTCCCTGCATATCTGCTCCTATTACCCAAAATCCTTTTTCTTTTAATGCTTCCATGACATTGACCAGATTATGCTCCTGTACAATAAGCATATGCTCCACGGCTCCGCTGGATGCCCTGCCAACAGCTGCGGTTACTTCTACATTTTGATGCCGGGGGATGATGATTCCATGCACCCCTGCACATTCAGCTGTGCGGATAATCGCGCCAAAATTCTGCGGGTCCTCGATCCCGTCCAGGATAATAATAAAAGGATCCTCTTCCCGGTCCCGGGCTTTCTCTAAAACCTCTTCCAGGTCCGCATATTCAAATTCTTCAACCTGAGCCACAACACCCTGGTGATTGGTGACTTTGAACATATTATCCAGTCGTTCCTTCTCCACATATTGCACAAAAATCCCCTTTTTCCGGGCTAATTCAATCAGGTCGGTGATTTTCTTCCCGCCTTTACCTTCCTGCACAAAAATTTTGTAGATCCGCCTCTTCCCTTTTATGGCTTCCATAATGCTGTTGGGGCCGGCTATTTTATTCTTCATAATGTTGCCTCTCCCCGTTTTATTGGGATCAACTCCTGCCGACTTTCCCCGGGTCCATAAAAAGCGATCATATTGCCTCCTCTTCCGGGTTGAAATCCGGACCGGTCCATACCATCCCGGCATAATGTTCCGAGGGAAAAGAAGGGTCAATCTCAATATCACTGAACAACAACGGATAAGCCGACTGAAACAGAGCCAGCAAAGGAATAGCAACCTGTTTCATCTGAGGGTGAGCGGGAGGGGCACAGCGCAGCCGGAAAAAATGCCTCCATGCTCTCATATTAAAAGTAGCCACCAGCTCTGTTTTCAGGGAGTTCGGCAGTACCGCCCTGGCTTCCTGTGGAGTGGCGCCGTTTTGCAGCAGATCCATATATCTTTTTTCCGCCGTTAGACAGGCATCATGCCAGAGCCGGTATAAATAATCGCGGAAAAAAAAGGGTTCAATGACCGTTATCTC
Organism: Syntrophomonas sp.; assembly: GCA_003558625.1. Classification (GTDB taxonomy): domain Bacteria; phylum Bacillota; class Syntrophomonadia; order Syntrophomonadales; family Syntrophomonadaceae; genus PWPP01. Next base: position 3,353 of record PWPP01000050.1, on the reverse strand, counting down.
ACGGCCGAATTTATCGTTGCTGTAATTACAGTAACGGGTTGACTCCTGGCTGTAGCTGGCAATCCGGTGGCGGACTATCTCATGGGATACACCCCGGTCTACAATAAACATCACCGTAATCTTTTCATGCTCAATGACTGATTCATGGCCCCGGTTTATGATGGAACTCAGGAAACGGGGATTGGCGTCCTCCCCCATTTTATCCTCGGATTTATAACAAACCCGGGCATACCGTTCAATTTTCACTAGTTTCCCGGGGTCCAATTCGCTCCGGGGAACCAGCACCCGGGGTTTTATGATGATCAAGCCTATTCCTCCTGTCTGTTCAAGAATCAGGGTTTTGGGAATTGGGCAAATAAAAAAATGTCAACACGCCCTGCAGATGTTGAAAAAATGTCATCCCGAAATGCCTTTCCCAAACGTAGGGTTAAAATCTAAAAACATCCTTATGCAAGTATGATACCTCTTATTTTTCCATTTTTATAGCCCTAATGACAATAATCATTTCCCAAATGCCTTTTCTCCGCCTGCCCTCCGGCGACCGGATCAGGGAAGCGTGTTTTTTGGTTTTCGGCAACGGGTATAAACCACGATGGCGCTGCTGATCAGGATTAAGCCTATACTCACCAACTGGGCGGTTTTGAGGGTGCCGATCATCAGGCTGTCGGTGCGCATAGCCTCAATGAAAAAACGGCCCAGGGAATATAAGGCCAGGTACCATAGAGCCACCTCCCCGCTGAATCGGCGCCGGCTGCGAAATACCATCAAAATAATAAAAACCAGCAGGTTCCAGCCGGATTCATATAAAAATGTAGGATGGTAATACTGCCCCTCTATATACATCTGCTCCGAGATGAAGGAAGGAAACCGGGACATAAATTCAGCACTGGCAGGTCCCCCATGGGCTTCCTGGTTAATAAAATTTCCCCAGCGTCCCACTGCCTGTCCCAATATGACACCGGGAGCCATCAAATCCGCAATCTGACCGGGAAAAAGACCTTTTTTCCGGATATAGACCAAAGCTGCCAGGGTCCCCCCCAGCAGCCCCCCATGAATGGCTAAGCCACCGTGCCAGATGGCCGCTATTTCACCCGGGTTCAGGGAATAATAGGTCCAGTTGAACAAGACATAGTAGATACGGGCTCCGATGATTGCCGCCGGTATGATAACAATGACCAGGTTTAAGATATGATCGGTAGGAAATCCTTCTTTCCGGGCCAGGTAGCAGGCCATTATGATTCCCGCTATAAAAGCAATATTTATGATGATGGCATACCAGTAAATCTTAAAGGAGAAGAACTGGAATGCAACAGGGTCTATCAAAGTTTCATGCCTCCTCAGATCCTAAGGCTGCATACAGCCTGCACAAAGAACTCGAGCCCGGTATGTTTTCAGCCGGTTCCTGCCTTAACGGGCCTGAAACGCTCTCTGGACCAGATAATGCAGCCGCTCCTGTTCCCCTTTTAAATAGAGGTAACCGATCAGGGCTTCAAAACCGGTGCTCAGACAGTAGTCCACAGCCGTAGTGTTGCGCGGGGTGTTGATTTTTGCATTTCTTCCCCGGCGCAAAATTTCCTGTTCTTCTTCATCCAGCTCATGAAAAATATTCCTGGCCACCCGGGCTTGGCTTTCTGCTTTCACCATGTCCACGGTACTGCGGTGAATATTCTTTATTTTATCGAAGCCACTGGTGGCAATATGACTTCGGACCATAAGTTCGAATACGGCATCACCGATGTAGGCTAAGGTCACCGGAGAATACTCCTTTAGGGCCAGCGGATCCAGGTTGTGGTTAATCAGCAAATTTCCACCTTGCTCCTTCCCTGGTATCTTCCAGAATAATCCCCTTTTCCCTGAGATTATCTCTCAAAAAGTCGGCATTATCATAATCCCGCTTCTCCTTGATTTCCGCTCTTAAGCCCTGGATAAAATCCATCAGCCGATCCATATCCGGACTGTTTTCATAGCGAAACCGGGTTCTTTCCGTTCCATCCTCCAAAACAATCTCCAGCTCCACCAAATATTCCCTGATGGTATCGGCCAGGGCAAACTTTTTCTCCCGGCGCAGCTTTTGTCTCAGCTCCAGCAGAGCAGTTAAGACCTGATCTACCACGGCATCCTTTTCCTGTCTGATCATAAAGATACCCAGCACATCTCCCAGTTCTTTAAAAATGTGATAACTGTACCGGATAGCTCCCTGATCCCTGCTGTCATCTTTATTCGCTCCCGCCAGGTATGCATTGATAGCATGGGCCATGTCAAATAAATAAGCTATGGCCTGGGCGGTATTAAAATCATCTTCCATGGCCCTAACAAAGCGGTCTTTTAATTCCAGGGTTTTCAATGCCAGTTCATGGTTGCTGATGTCAGTTACTGTATTCGCCAGGTCCGGATTAAGAAACTCTTCTGTTAAGTAGAGGGTGTTTTTCAACCGGGTCAGGGCTTTGCGGGCATCTTCCAGTTTCCCGTCATCAAAATCCAGGGGACTGCGGTAATGGGTGGCTAACAGATAAAAACGCACCACATCCGGGGGAAACAGGCCCAGGATGTCCCGGAGGATGAAAAAGTTCCCCAGGGATTTGGACATTTTTTCATTTTTCACGGTAATAAAACCGTTGTGCATCCAGTAATTAACAAAAGGACGGCCGCTATAGGCTTCGGACTGGGCGATCTCGTTTTCATGGTGGGGGAAAATCAGGTCTGAACCGCCGCCATGAATGTCCAGGGTATCCCCCAGATATCTCATCGACATCACAGAGCATTCTATATGCCAGCCTGGTCTCCCCTGCCCCCAGGGACTGTCCCAATATGGCTCTCCCGGTTTGGATTTCTTCCACAGGGCAAAATCCGCTGCTTCTTCCTTCCGTTCATCTACCTCCACCCGGGCTCCCGCCAGCATTTCATCCAGGGAACGACCGGAAAGCTTGCCGTATTCCGGGAAAGATTTTACCCGGAAATAGACATCTCCGTCCACTGCATAAGCATGTCCCTTTTCGATCAGCCCGGCGGTCATGGCGATGATTTCATCTATTTGTTCACTGACCTTGGGATGTATGGTAGCCCGCTTGACCCCTAAGGCATCGGCATCTTTGAAATACTCCTCAATATATGTTACCGCTACTTCCCGGGGACTTCTACCTTCTTCCCGCCCCCGTTCAATAATTTTATCATCCACATCGGTAAAGTTTTGGATGTAGTTTACTTTAAAACCCCGGAATTCCAAGTATTTCCTCAAGGTGTCAAAAACCACGATGGGCCTGGCATTGCCCAGATGAATAAAGTTGTAGGTAGTAGGGCCGCACACATACATATTAACGGTATCGGGACTAAGCGTTTGCAGCTCTTCTTTTTGG
>PWPP01000001.1 GCA_003558625.1 Syntrophomonas sp. | reverse complement strand
CATCCTGATCCGCGAGAATTACCCCGGTGCCATCAGGGATTTAGCCGCGGCCAGGACCATCACCGGGGAGCCGAGAAACCAGGTGAAAATATTTGTCCGTGATGCGTTTCAAAATAGCATCCGCTTTGATGATTTCGACTGGGAAGTAGTCGCCGGGGACCTGGAAATCCGCGATGCTCGTATAGAAGGCGACTTCGATCAGGAGATCATGCTGGAAATCGGAGCTGATTCACAGACTGCCTCGCAGATCAGGCTGAGCAATATCACCATGACCCTGGACCGCACCGTACCCCAAGGCATGTTCCGCCTGGATGTGGGTGGTGGTGCCCTGGTGGATAACTATACCGAGGGTAATGACCTGGTCAACTATGTGGCCCGTTTTGATTATGTAGAGGTCCGGACTCCCACCCTTCCTGCGGGCATCACCGCGGTCTTCACTATAGGCAGCACCACATATATCGCGAACGGGGAAACGCGTGACATGGATGTAGCTCCCTACATTAAAGATGACCGCACCTTTATCCCGGTGCGCTTTGTGGCCCAGGCCTTCGGTTTGCAGGAAGACCAGATTATCTGGGAACCGAACGCTAAAAAAGTTACGGTTCTGGCCGGAAACCGGGTGGTGGAAATGACCATCGGCAGCAGGGACCTGTTTATCAATACGGTCAGGGTACCCATGGATACGGCTCCGGAAATTGTCGACGGGCGTACCATGCTCCCCATCCGCTGGGTGGGAGAAGCCCTGGGGGTTACCTTCGAGTGGGATCCGGAAGAGCGCACGGTAACCGCCCGCACCTAGCAACATAGCCGGCGGGAAAGCCGGAGCAAGATCAGCGGCTTTCCCGTTAAAGTCTATAACAGGCCCATGACCTGGAACATCAAAATCTTTAAAGACCGGGGTGGGAACCATCTCCGGGGTTTACCTGTCTAACTGAATAGGCAGACCCTGCCTTGCAGGTGCTGCAATTGTCAGCAGCCGTTGTAAAAAGACGATAACCATACGGGTGAATACAGGTAAAGGACTGTGATAAGCGGGGAGAGTCGTCTATTAGAGAAGAGAGAATCATGGAAGGAGGGGGATTCAATTGATCAGGAGCAAAGCCAGAAGCAAAAAACTGGCCCTGGTGCTGGTGCTGGCCCTGCTGGCGACCATGTTCGCCGGTATTGGCAGCGCGAGCGCGGCCAGCATCAATACCATAGACCGGGTGCCCATGGTGGCCGATGACCATATTTTTGACCTGGAAACGGCACCCAAACTGCGGATGGAAGAGCGAAACGCGGGAGAATTCGGGAGCACCCCGTTTATTTTCCGCCTCAACCTGACCAATGCGGAATGGGCCGCGGAAATTTACCTGGAGGAAACGGCCCTGGACATATTAGATTGGTCGGTGAACCAGTGGGTGGAAGAAATCGAATTTGTGCGGCGCACCAGCTCCTCCCTCAGTGTGAGGGTTACACCGGATCCCGCTGACCCGCCGCCCGGGGAAAAAAGATCCCTGCAGCTCCCGCTGATCACCGAGGTGCAGCGGGACGGGGAAGCCCGGGTTACCATCGATGCCCTGGACAGTGCCGTCTCATCGGGCACCTTTACCTTTGCCGTAGGCGCCCGGGGGGAAACCATCACCACCGTGGATGAGCCCCAGACGGTGCAGCGGGGTAACAGGCAGGAAGCCGCCACCATCATCATCGATGAGACATCTGCCGGAGCCCTGCGCGAGGGCCGGCAGGAGTTCCGCCTGCGCCTGCCCCGCAATATCGAATGGCACCCGGATACCGAGGTGAGCCTGGATCTCAACCTGCAGGGCGATGTCATATCGAAGTCCTACAGCAACAGTGACCGGGACCTGGTGGTGCATATCGATATTACCGGGGCTTCTACCTCCCGGGGTTCCATCATCGTTGAGCCCTGGATCAATGTCACCCGCGATGCCCGTTTCGGTGATATCGATGTGACCCTGACCGGCATCCGGGGAGATGTCACCGGGGCCTCGGGACTGACCATCGCCGAGTACAGAGATTACGGTATTGTGGTGACGGTGGATGAAATCGAAGAATTTTTTGCCGGGCGTTATGATGACGATTACATCACCGCCGAGATCGAGATCGAAGAGACCATCGCCAACTCCCTCTTCGGTGGTCGCCTGATCGATTTTTCCCTGCCCGGATGGGTGGCCATCAGCAATGATTTCGTCATCGAAAACGACCGGGGATCCCAGTATAACGAAACGGTCACGGTAGACATCGACGAACTGGACCAGAATACCTTCGACTATCAGGTGCCGCGTGATGTCGACCAGGCCATGACCCTGACCATGAAGATCCCCATCACCATCGAGGCCAATGCCGTCACCAGCGGGAAGCGGGATATCCCCCTGCGCATCAGCGGGGCCGGCCTGGAAACCCAGGAGATGGTGGTGGCCCGGGCGGTAGCCCCGGTGAAAGTAGAGATCGGCCGGCAGGAGAGTCCGTTTGAAATCGGGGTGCAGAGGCAGCCGGCTCCGGATATCACCATCACCGAAGCCTATCCCGGGGCCATCCAGGCCATATCCGGCCGCAGTCCCATCACCGGGGAACCGCGCGACCTGCTCCAGTTCAAAGTGCGGGACGTCTTTGCCGAGAGCATGCGCTTCGATGATTTCGACTGGAGAGTGGTGACGGGAGATATCGAGATCGATGATGCCCGCATATCGGGCGACCATGACCAGATCATTGAACTGCGGGTGCGGGGAGAATCGGAGCGGGCTTCCACCATCCGTCTCTATAATATCCAGATGACCCTGGACCGCACCGTCCCCGCCGGATTCTTCCCCCTGGATGTAGGCGGGGGAGCCCTGGTAGACAACTACACCCGGGCTAACAACTGGGTGGAGCGGGCAGCTCGCCTGGAATACGTAGAGGTCGGCACCCCCACACCGGGCATTGCCGCCAGCGCAGTCTTTACCATCGGCAGCAGCACGTATCGGGTAGACGGCGAGGAACGTCAGATGGACGCCGCACCCTACATTAAAGATGGCCGGGCTTTCGTCCCCATCCGTTTTATCTCGACGGCCATGGGGGTCAGGGAAGACAACATCATGTGGGATCAGGCCGGCAAGCGGGTGACCATCATCAAGGGCAATCGCATCGCCCAGATGACCATCGGCAGTTCCGACCTCTTTATCAACGGGGCTTTGATCCAGATGGATACTGTTCCCGAGATCAGCGACGGCCGTACCATGCTGCCCATCCGCTGGGCCGCCCTGGCGCTGGGGGTAGAGATCGATTGGGACGACAGTACCCGTTCGGTCACGATCCGGCCATAAAGGACGGCAGCCGGCAGGAGACATCTCTTCACCGGGATGTCTCCGGGCTTTTCTATTGGTTAGAACAAAAGAGAAGGGCGGTTGCTCCCCGAAAAATTTTTTTTGTCTGGAAATTATTATTCTGCAGGCTATGCTTGCAATCTAAGATATGAATCTTATAAAAAATATATTTTCCCGGGAACTTTTTCCTCTGCTTCTATGTCTAATCATAACAGGTACCCAAATATGCCCTGTTGTCCCAGAACGGACAAGTATGGTATACTTGGGTCTGCAATCAGGCCGCAGATCAGAGACGGCTAAAAAAGGAGGGGGGACTCAGCACAATTCCAGCAGATGCCATTCCCGCATAAGGGATGATCACCTCTCGAGCAGGGGCCTATGGCCCCGATCACCTGAAAAATAAGATTTAAAACAAGGAGGGAAACTAATTGATAAGAACAAAAGCTAGAAGCAAAAAATTAGCATTGCTGTTAGTACTGGCCATGGTCATGACCATGTTCGTAGGCATCGGCAGCGTCGGTGCGGCCAGTACCAACAGTATAGACAGAGTACCCACCGTGGCCGATGATTACACATTTACTTTAGCCGATGCACCCCAGCTGAGGATCGAAGAGAAAAATATCGGCGAATTCGATGTCGCCCCCTTCTCTTTCCGCCTCAACCTGACCAATGCCGAGTGGACCGACGAGATCCTGGGTGATTGGCCCCAAGGCGATTTTGACATTAACGTTGCCCGCCGAAGCTCCACATCGGTTACCGTATCGGTGGAAACACTGGCCGCCGGTGCTGTCAAAAGGATCATCTCCATCCCCCTGATCTCTGAACTGCAGGGAACCGGGGAAGCCCGCGTGACCATCGACGACCTGGGCAGTGTGGTATCATCCGGCACCTTCACCTTCGCCATCGGAGCCAAGGGTGAGACCATCGCCACCGTCGATGAAAAAGAGACCGTACAGAGAGGCCGCGACCAGCAGGGTGCCACCATCATCATCGATGAGGCCACCGCCGGAGCCCTCTCCGAGAGAGAACATACCTTCAGAGTCCGCCTGCCCCGCGACATCGAGTGGGAAGCATACATGGATGGCGAGATTACTCTGACTGACAATCTGGATGGTGACATTACAGATGTAAGGATCGAAAACAATAACCGCGACCTCATCGTCACATTTGACATTGAAAATGCATCCACCGTTCGCGGCTCCATCATCATCGAGCCTTTCATCAATGTGACCCGGGATGCCAGCTATGGCGAGATCGCCGTCTCCATCACCAGCATCCGCGGGGATGTGACCGGAGAAACCGGACTGGTCATCGCCGAGTACAAGGACTACGGCATCGAAGTCTCCATCGAAGAAGTGGAAGAGTTCTTTGCCGGCCGCTTAGATGACGAGTACATCACCGCCGAGATCGAGATCAAAGAGACCATCGCCAATTCCTTGTTCACCGGCCGGGTCATTGATTTCGAACTGCCCAGCTGGGTAGCTATAGCCGATGACTTCGTCATCCAAAACGACAGAGCCGCCAACCAGACCATCACCACAGACAGGGATGAACTGGACGACAATACCTTCGAGTACACCGTGCCCGAATCCGACGAGAAGATGACCATCACCATGGAGATCCCCCTGACCATCGAAGCCAATGCCGGCGATAAGGATATCCCGCTGGTCATCAGTGGCGCCGGAATCGACACCACCGAGCTGGTCATCGCCCGTTCCGTGGCTCCGGTGAGCATCGAAGTGGGAACCCAGGCCAGACCGTTTGAACTGGGTGTACAGAGACAGGATGCCCCCGAAATCACCATCACCGAGAGCATGGCCGGAGCCATCCGCGGTGAGACCGATGCCAACAGACTGCGTGTCTTCGTACGTGATGCCTTCGCCGACAGCATGCGCGTCGACTCCTTCGATTATGAAGTCGTATCCGGTGATATCTCTATCAAGGACACCCCCCTTACCCAGATGCTCGATGGCAGTGCGATGATCTTCACCATCGACGGCGAGTCCGACGTGGCTTCCACCATCCGCATCTACAACATCAAGATGACCTTAGACCGCACCGTGCCCCAGGGTCCCTTCCGCCTGGACATCGGCGGCAATTCCCTGGTGGACAATAACACCGACGAGAATGGCTGGGTCAACCGGGTAGTGCGCTTCGACTATGTCGAAGTGGGAACTCCCTCCCCCGGTGTTGAAGTAACCGCAGTATTCACCATCGGCAGCACCACTTACAAAGTGAACGGTGAAGAGAGAGTGATGGATGTCGCTCCTTATATCATGGATGCCAGAACCTTCTTACCGGTAAGATTTACCGCCGAAGCTCTGGGTCTGACCGAAGACAACATCATCTGGGATGCCAACACCAAGACCGTTACCGTGCTCAAAGGCGACAGAATTGTCCAGATGCAAATCGGCAGCCGCGTACTCTTCATCAACGGAGCCCAGATCATGATGGATACCGCTCCGGAGATCAGAGACGGCCGCACCATGCTGCCCATCCGTTGGGTAGCACAGGCCATGGGTGTCAGCATCGAGTGGGATGGCGATGCCAGAACTGTAACCGTAACCGGTAGCTAGTAGCTAAGCTCTTTAAAAGAGAGGACTCTCCATAGGAGAGTCCTCTTTTTCTATTGCCAGGAACGGTACCCTTTGCATATAATGAAACCATGGAAAGGAGTGTTTACCATGAACAAGAACAGCAGATGGAGGGGAATGGTGTCGGGGATATTGATCGGCTGCTTCCTGACCTTTATTATCCTGGGAGCGGCTGCCGGGGTCGGTGCCGATAGCCGCCAGTTGATATCGGCCTGGCTCAGCCCCGATGTGACCTTCCAGTTTGACGGGGAGACCAAACCGCTGCCGGAAGGGTATACCGTTCTGATCTACCAGGACCGTACCTATGTCCCGGCCCGGTTTGTGGCCGAGACCCTGGGAGCGGAAGTGGACTGGGACGAGGCTACCCGCACCGTACTGGTAACCTCGAAAGAGGAGGAACCGCCGGACGAGGAACCACCGGTGGATGACGAGGACCTGCAGCCCCCCGGCAATTACCGCTACCTTCCGGTAAGCCGTATCTATCGCGATTTTGACATCACGACTACCCTGGTCATCATCCGGGACCGCTATACCCGGGTGCATATTTCCATGGAAAACCGGGAAGTCCCCCCGCAGCAGATCGTGCAGGGAGAGACCCGGGCCATCGTTGACGGCCAGGAGTACCGGCTTATTGATGCACCGGTTTTTGAGCGGGATAATACCTGGTATAATGACGTGCAGCGCAACCAAACCGTGGAGGGCTACCTGGTCCTTCCCCGCATCCCGGCCGATGCGGAAAAGATGCGCCTTTTTGTCACCGTCCT
>PWPP01000031.1 GCA_003558625.1 Syntrophomonas sp. | reverse complement strand
GGCCCAAATCACTTTCCGGGTCACACCGTCCACGAACACGGGCACCTGATCGCTTATGAGTCTCGCTTTCCCGGAACCATCGAGCCGCTCCTTCCCTGCACCTGTCAACTGGTAGCAAAGTCGGCCCGCGCTCTGCACGCTATTCTCGCTCAGACCCTGGCCCACCTGCTGAGCGACAACCTCCCTCGGAAGGCCCAAAAACTTCTGTATCTCGTCTACCGTATTTATCCCTCGGCGGAGGCACCTAAGAACGAACTCTTCGATCACCCCTAAGGTTCCCTCCTCCTGCAAAGTCATCAGCACAGAGAAGCGAAAAACCGGCAACCCTACCTCCCGGTAGGCAACAACGCTATACCCAGGACGGCGGTCCATTGACTCCGCGATTTCGTACGCTTCACGCATCTTTAGTCTCCTGGATTTCAGCGCCAGTCAACCGGCCCACCTCTTGCAGCACCCCTTTGAATGGATTTTCGCCCGTGATACTTCTGCAGAATTCCTGCCCGCCTACCAAAACTAGGAAGTCCCGCGCTCGCGACAGAGCCACGTTGAGGTGACGCCAATCCGCCAACATCCCGATATCCCCTTTCCTGTTATGACGCGTCACCGAATAAATCGCGATATCGACCTCCCTGCCTTGGAACGAATGGACGGTGGCACACTCCACCCCTAGCTTTCTGAGATCGGCATCCCTGCTGATCTCCTGGTCTAGATCGTGGACTTGTGTCCTGTACCCACTGATGACTCCGATGGTCGGCCGCTTTACATCTTTTGGAAGGTTTTGGAAAACAAACGCCAGACGCCGAAGCAAATCACATATACATTTCACCTCTTCGGGATTACGGTAGCTTGTTCCCTGTCTTCGTTCGGCTTCTTGATTCCCCAGCTCAGCGTGCGGATCAATCCACGTAACCTCCCCCTTCAGTCCCGCTAAGGAAAGATCCGGCGCTTCTCTTTCCGCCGTTTCTTGGGCCGCTTCCAATCGTCCATCATAGAAACTTCGACTTACCAACTCACCAATAGCGCCTCTCATTCGATACTGCGTAAGGAGTTCGGTCTGATTGCTCTCGGGCAATCCTCGAGCCAGCTCCTCAAACAGCTGCACCTTTACTGTCTCTTCGTCAATACCGAATCTACTAAGAACGCGTGGATCCGTCAGGCCATGGTCGACTACCGCCGGCAGCTGGTGGTGGTCGCCAAGGATCACAGCACGCTTGGCCTGTGAAAGCGGCACCAGGAGTTCGGTTGTAGTCGCTTTACTAGCCTCATCAACAATACACAGATCGAACTGTGCCAAGGAGGCTGATCGCTCCCGGCAGAACCCGACACATGTGCCAGCCACTACGGACATCGACGAGACAATTGCTGCATTGAAATCGCGAGACTGCCCGAAACGCAGCTTCCACTCCTCCGCCATTCGGATAAGATTCGCCAAATCTTTCTTTTCATCTGTATCGACAAGCAACGCTGACCACTGTTCCAGGTCGTCGTCCGTCCCATGAGCGAACTCAGGGCCGTCGCCGCCCAAATCTTCTAGGCTCTTTCTGGCCGATGCGACTTCCTGCTCGAGTTGCCGCTTGTTAGCTTCCTCACCCTCGATCTGCCGCTCGAGGACCTCCGCACGTAGGCCCACCTCCGAAGCGGTTTCGGTTGGAGATGTGCCTGACGCGCCAGAGTTTCGCCCCTCTTCTAGCCCTTGAATCTCGGCTTTCAGCTGCTCAAGTCGTTCCTCCGCTCCCTTTAGGGCGTTAATTGCCGTTCTTAGGTCCGATATTCGGACGCCGAGCTCGACTTCCTCCTCACTGATTCCATTCTCCGCCGCCTCCGCCTTGATGTAGCGTCGCGTATTTCCATCGATTTCCTCTCGGAGCGCGCGACCCCGATTCTCAATAGTACAGCTCTGCACCCGCTGGTCTATCTCATGGCCGCCACTTCCTATGCGAACACATGGAGCATCCGGCTCGGCTTCTAACCACCTTTCCAAAGCGTTGTCGAGCGCAACATGAGTCTGCGAAACCAACAGGATCTTGGCGGTCGGTTCAGCCTTTAACGTTTGCCGAATTAATTCCACGATGACTTTAGTTTTCCCCGTACCGGGGGGCCCGTGGGTCACCAGAAGACTTGTTCCTCCCAAGCACCTCGAGACGACTTCCTTTTTCCCGGCGTCAAGAGACTTATCGAAAAACTCCTCCACTCGACCATAACCAGCTGCCGGGTCCTCGCTCTTCTTCCTTGTAAGAAGGTCGCCAAGAAGGGGCTCTGGCAGATCCCCTTTCCGAAACCGCTCCAGCGCTCTGGATTGGCGGTCAAGAGAGACCTTCTCCTGCCACCAGTCCGCCTCCAGCTCGCCCTGGTAGGGCAGGTATTCGCCCCCCCGCACCGGCAGGTTAGAAATTAATACGCACTCGACGCCGTCCAATCTGTCGATTACGCCGGTAAAAAGTGATCGGCTCCCTTGCGATATGACCCGCGACTCGCCGAGTTCGGCATCTTCTGGATTTGAAAGCTCAACGCGCAGTTCTCGCCCATGTACCTCTGGACTCTTGTATTGGAGCGGCGGGAGTCGCCGGCGCTTCAGATCCCGCATAGCATCCAGCAGTCGGCGCCAGCTTGCTAGGGCATCAGCACCCGGTGACGACGACCCATCCGCTAGGTCTTGTAGGAATTCTTCGAAACCTTCATATAGGGACTGTATTGTCCGGCGCGCACGCTCTTTATCTTCGCTGAGGATCGGCACTTTTCCCGTAAAGCCGTAGGGTGCAATCCAATGATCCCTTTTATACAATTGATCGAGATTAAACAGTCTTCTTGTCAGACCTACAAATACAAGGATGTAGTTCCGGTGATTGTCAATATCGGCAACTAAACGGAACGAGCGCGTTTCCATCCCTATACGAGCCTCGCCACCTCCGTCTCCTTTTAGAGGGTATACCGAACACGTGTCGTTCAATTCGGCCAATAGTTCCTCAAGCAGCGGAGTTTCGTGGCCGTCGTCGTCAACTGATGTGCTTACGTTTTCGGCCGCTGGCGAGGCAATTCGAATTGGTAGCTCACCGCGAATTTCGTCCACGGCATTGCTTATCTCTACGTGAGGCTCCAAAAGAGAGCGGAATTCAACAATCGAGCGCACTCTCTGATCCGGATTTTCTTTTAACGCACTATCAAGAGCTGTTCGAACCTGCGGGTCGATTTCCAGTTGTCGAAACTGCCTGTATAGATCGTCATAGCTCTCCAACGGTTTACCAGAGAGCGCACGAACGATAATTGCCGCGAATGAGTAAGGGTCTCGGGTGAGGGTGTAACTCCCTGCGTCGTCCTCGGGCGGAGAGTAAGGAATTGTCTTCCAGCCTGCTACGGTTCGGCCGATAGAGACGCTGTCCAACTTTGCTTGACCGAAGTCTATTAACACTGGCTGGCCGGTCGGCGGGATCATTATGTTCCCTGTTGATACATCCCGATGAGTTATATTCCTCTCGGCGATGTACACAAGAGCATCTAGGATCTTCCTACCTAAACTCTCGTAAAATGATTCCCATTCGACTGGTGAATTTTTGTCTAGATATTCCTCAAGGGAATCTCCTTTTATCCATTCAAGGGCAGTATACCTTGAGTTAGTTTCATCATCGCGTCCGGCATCAATGCATTTAATAATGTTTGGATGGTCTAGGTTTCTCAGGGCGCCATGCTCCCGATTCCAGATATCTGAGATGACGTCCGGATCATGGTTACCGGATCTATATATTTTCAGTGCCACAATACAATCAGAAGCCGAAGAGACGGCTTTATAGACAGTCGCCGTGCCACCGTCGCCAATTTTTTCGAGAATGGTGAATGCGTTGGCGAAGTGCTCGCCTTTTTCTAGTTCCATCAGCTCTCTGCCTATAATTTAATCAGGACAATGCACCCGGGAATGCCTCTAAAGCCCCCACTGTCAGGATAGTTGTCCCCTCGGCGAATGTTAGAGTCCAATAGAATCGGGGGCGCCGAGGAGTCTTAGGTACCGAAGCCAACTTTAAATACGATGAAATTTGAGGCTGCTGAAGTTTCAGTGCGCCCGCTTGTTCCGCCTGCGTATCGGCGATTCCATGTGCCCGCAGAAAGGCCAGAAGTCCTTCAAACGCTCTATTTGGCACAATATCTCCTCGATGGTCCGGATGGCGCATAACGCAGAGGTGAGCCGCGGGCGTTAGCCCATGGTGGACAGTTTGTGTCCACTAAATCGGGGGAACTACACTGTCACCTGCAGCGCATTGTTAGCTTTATGGCCCAAGGTGCACCCGGATCGCTTCGAGCCACCGCTCGACTTCACCGTCTTGGTCACGCTCATCCAACCTGGACTTGTTCATTCGCGGTACCGCGTGCCGTGCAAGACGTCTCTTCGCCGTCCTTTGGTTCACGGATAACGCCGTAGCCACCCTTTGGGGGATATCAGCAGTGTCGTCGATGGGTACATGGACACCTAAGCCCTCATGCACTGCGTCTGAATGCAAGTAGTTTTCCGCCTCCCTTTTGGCCGTGATGAACGCCACGGATCCATCGTCGCGCTGATTAACGGAGTCGCATACCGACTGGTATTTTGGGGGGTCCTGATCATCTCTGTCATATATGTGGACCTCCGGCTTGCCCAGTCCCTTCAAATAGTGTTCATTAACCCAATCTCGAAGGGTGTCCCCGCCAAGCGGGAGCAAGATTATCCGTGGGTCGGCCTCCAAGGCGATGTCACTTGTCGAATCCTGCGAAATTGCATTCGCAATTCCCTTGATAAAAGCAACGTCGTGCGGACCCTCTACGCAAACGATGACTCTCACTCGTGAGTCAGGTAGGACTCCCAAGTCCCGAGCGATCACCTCGCATGTGGCATCCGATTGGCTGTCCACGACAAGATCCCCGGAGGCGTTGCGCTTCACATACCGCAGAGCCTCTAGCGGTACCTGTTCTGCCAATCCGGGAACATGTGTAGTAAGAAGAACCTGACACCCGGATCGGTCTGACATCTCCGTCAGTGCATCAATCAGCAATCGTTGCTTGTCCGGATGCTGCGACGTTTCGGGTTCCTCGATCGCGTATATGACTCCGTTGCCCCCGCTATTGCTCTGTATTCTCTCGGCCTCGGCCTTGAAAAAACATATAAGTACAAGGCGTCGCACACCGCTCCCGCGCTTGTTTACCGGTATCTCATCTTCTCCGCTCAAAGACAACTTGAATACAGATTCCCACTTTGGATCCGCGCGAAAAACTGGGGAGAGTTCGGTTGCCAGGTCAGGGTCAAGACCTGCCAAGTGCCGCAGCGTGTCGTCGGCCACCGCGAGGGCCCGCGCTCTTACCTTTTCCTTAATGGCGTCCAGTTCGTCGCCCAACTCCTCCAGAGCGTGGGATATCGCGACCTTCATGGGATCCTGTACTTCTGCTTCTTCATCCGTACTAGGCCGATCTGCGCGGAAAAGAGCGAAATGGGGCAGTTTCGACTGTATCTGATCCAGAATCGCCTTCCCGTCCTCTTTAGAAAGAGCCACCTGCTGCGGCGTGATCTCCAGGCTGTCGGCCGTCCGGTAGATTGATTGCCTCAGGCTCACGTTAGAGCGGCGGTCTTCGACAGTGATACCATGCTTCTCAGCTATTCGTTTTAGTTCGTCGTTCTTCTTGAGAAGCAGCCCATTAAACGGGGGCTGCGCCGGATGTTCGCAGTTAGCGAAGTAGGCGCCCGTCCCGCGACCTTTCCTGAAAACCTTTGAGAGCGATAGGCAGCCGTCCTGATCCACCAGATATTCATCTTGCAACGTTGTCTCTGATGCGGAATCCAGAACTAATCGGCTCGGGAGTTCAGAAAACACACACGTTATAACGACATCATCATCCTCATCCGCGAACACACACTTATCGCTGATTTCGAATTTGCAGGCTTTATGGCCGAAAAACGCCCCAATCGCGTCGAGGATAGTAGTCTTACCAATATCGTTGCGGCCGATGAACGCAGCAAGATCGCCAATCGGAATAACTACCGGCTCTTGATAAGCGCGGTAGTTCTGGATCGAGACTCGCTCAAGTTTCACAACAACCTCCCAGGCGGCTGCAGCTAACCGTGATTAGGAAAGATTCCACATAACTTCATTGACGCGGAACGCTTTCATAACTTCATGCGGGTACTGGCCCGGCCGGATCGGACAGACCCTGGATTCAGACACTTGAGTGAGCTGCCTGCGCTCCGGCACGTATTCGCTGGACGTCTCGATTGTGCGCAAACGGTCACTGCGGCTCCGTAACAGGTCGAATGCACAACGTGAATGTGGCCCAGCCTCGATGGAGCATCGTGCCGGCGATGAGAATGGATTCGATTGGGCGCAGAGAGCTTGTCGGTATGGTGGAGCGAGCTGGACGTGGACGTTGCCGCGACTGCGGCAACAGTGCTCGGAGCGGATGTGCTGGGTTTCCATACCTCTCCCCCTTCCCCGGCGGCATCCCTTTTGGTTTGGGATGCTCTGCCTTTGGTGGGAAATCCTAGCTTGTGGGGTGGGGTGTGTCCATTTTCTTGGGGTTGGGTATTCGCGAGCAAGCTCGCTCCCACCAGGGTTCTGCTCCCACGGGGCTGGTGATCCCACCGGGCTGCGGCTTGCGCCTTGGGGAGTTACTGGTTGGGGGTGGTGAGGTCTAGTTCCATGTAGATCACGTCGTCGAGGGGGTTGTGGTAGTAGGC
>PWPP01000137.1 GCA_003558625.1 Syntrophomonas sp. | reverse complement strand
TGAATCCGATTCATCCATATCGTTTCCATGGGTATGGCCCCGATACTTATATAAAGATCGGTTGTACTTAGTTGCAGCAGCTGACCCGTACTGCACTCATAATGCTCGGGACAAACTCCGGGTGGAATCATCACCATGATCTCAACCTTATCTCCACCGATTTGTTGCACCAAGTCCGCCTGGGGCCTGATACTTACCGCTATTTGAATGGGATCCGCGTTTTCTTCCACCCCTCCAGGCAGAATACCCTGGCTACACCCCACTAGCAGCAAAAGGGTAAATCCCAGAATTAGAACCTGGATAAAAACCGTCTTACTTTTCATGTCCTTCCACATCCTTAAGGTTGCCCGAAAATCGCGGCAGCACTTGGCAGTTTATCAGATGTCAGCCCTATTGTCTGGGAAAAGGTTTATATTGCTGGGAGGCGGGTATCTGTTTTTGCCTCCTGCTGGCATTTTTGACAATGCCCGGTTACTTCAAAATGATGATCATTTACCCTAAAGCCATATTCCTCAATAATCTTTTTTATATGTCCCTGCAGGGGACAAATTCCAATTTTCAAGGCTACGCCGCAACCCAGGCAGACCAGGTGGTGATGGTGTCCTTTATAAATCTCGTAGCGGGCCGGGCCATCGTGGAGATCCAGCTTGCTAACAAGCTCCATCTCTACCATCTTATTAAGATTACGATAAATCGTAGCCACAGAAATTCCCGGTTGCTGGACCTTTATCCGGGCCACAACTTCTTCTGCCGACAGGTGACGGTCACTCTGGCTTAATACTTTTAGAAGCATCCGTCTTTGGGGAGTTTTTTTTAAACCCCGGGCTGCAAGTTTTTCTATTATTTCTAAACACATGGCCATCCCCCTAAATAATAATAGTTCTTAATTAGAATTATAATGAATTATCTGAACCTTTACAATCCAGTTTTTGCTGCTGTATTACTTTATGTATCATAGGATATTTTCACTTGAACAAACCATGGATCTCAGGTTGATGGGGATGCATCGGGTGAATTAATTTTCAAAATATTGCTAATCATACACAATTAAAATATGATATAAGTAGCGGAAAGAAATCCCGTATTTTGTTTTTATATCCATCAAGCATTGACCTCATATTTTGGGAGGGGATTATTATTAAACATACATTTTTACTGACAGAAGGAGAATGGGCTGCTGCCGGGTTCTATTATGACCATGAAAACCATAAGGTGCCAGTGGAAGGACAGACATCCATTACCCACCATGAAAGTGTATGGATTATTGAAGGATATTTGAAGCTGATGATAGAGAATGGAGATATCTTCACCAACAGTTATGAAATCAATCCCATTCCCGAGGGAAAAGATTATACCTGTTGGAAATCTTATAATCCTTCTTTAGGAAAAATCAGCGGTTTTTTCACCATTATCGCCGACACCATTATCTCTCAGTATTTTTCTGCCTGTGGGAGCATTCAAGGCTGTGAGGTCGTTTTAAGAATCAATGACCAGGAATACATCAGCCGGGGAACCGTATTTGCCAGCAATAAAAAGCTGTCTTCCTGGTCCGTTAATCTCACCCGGAAAAATAGTTAAAGCAGGGATTTAACCCTGCTTTAATCTTCGCCCTCATGGTTTTGTATGGGTTTACAGAACCGGCATTATTTTCGTGCTCTATGCTATATTTAATAGGCTGCTTTCAAAATATTTGCCACATCCCCGGCATCCAGTTTTTTCATTCTTCCCAAGGAACCATACGCCGTAGCTTTGCGCGCAATTTCTTCAATCTGGTTTTCTTCTACTCCTACCTCTGAGAGCCGGTCAGCTAGTCCCAGAGAAACAAAAAACTGAGCCGTTTTGTCAATTCCTTCCCGGGCTGCCTGCCCGTCATCTGCTGCTGTTACCTGCCACACATTACGGGCATACTGGACAAATTTAGGCAAGGTGTCTTCATTTAGCACATACTGCATCCAATGGGGGGTTAAAATCGCCAGACCCAGTCCATGGGTTACATCATACAAAGCACTTACCTCATGCTGTATCATGTGGGTGGCCCAGTCGGTAGCCTTACCGGCACTGAGAAGCCCATTTAAAGCCAGGGTACTAGTCCAGAGAAGGTTGGCCCGCGCTTCATAATGATCCGGTTCTTCTATCGCTATCGGGCTATAGTGAATGCATGTCTTTAACATGGCTTCTGCCATGCGGTCCTGAACATAGGTTCCCGGGGTAGGACTAAAATACTGTTCAAAAATATGGCTCATGATATCTGCCGACCCGGCCGCAGTTTGATCCGCCGGCACGGTAAAGGTAAGGGTCGGATCTAAAAGTGAAAACCGGGGATAGAGCAAAGGATGAAATAGCCCTAATTTTTCTTTGGTCTCATCATTATTAATAACCGCATTTCCGTTCATCTCAGATCCCGTAGCAGCAATCGTCAGCACAGCTCCAATAGGCAAGGCCCTGGTTACACGGGTATTGCGGGTAAAAAAATCCCAGGGATCGCCATCATAATAATACGCTGCAGCGATGACCTTACCACAGTCAATAACACTGCCGCCACAAACGGCCAAAATCATTTCCAGATCATGTTTCCGGCATAATTCTACCCCCTGACGCACACTGTCAATACGGGGGTTGGGTTGCACTCCGGATAGCTCGGCAAAAAAAATGCCATTATCCTTTAACATCTCAATAATACGATCATATAATCCCGATCTTATAATGCTTCCCCCTCCATATACCAACAGCACCCGGTTCGCATTTTTTTTTATCTCTCCTCCAATCTTTTCTAATCGGTTACGGCCAAAGATGATGCGGGTAGGAAGTTGAAACGTGAAGTCTAACATAATTTTCTCCTCCTGTCTTGATAGTGTGATCTTCCTTTTTCAATAAATTTATATTCTATTATTATGACCTTTTTTGTTGAGAAAGACCACTCTTACGCCAAGATAAAAGAGTTGTTAACCGACTGCCTTTCCATTCTTTCTCTAGGAGTATTTTATACTCCTCCCGCATGCCCGGGCGATGGGTTCCAGCTCTTTTAGCAGTTGACTGAAAAGCTTGGGAGTCAGGGATTGGTCCCCGTCTGATAGCGCTTTATCCGGCTGGGGATGTACTTCTATCATTAAACCGTCTATTCCGGCGGCGATAGCTGCCTTTGCCATGGGGGTTACCAGGCTGCGAACCCCGGTACCATGGCTGGGATCAACTACCACCGGCAAATGAGATAATTGTTTTGCCAGGGCAGCAGCTGCCAAATCCAAGGTGTTCCTGGTCCAAGGCTCAGAAGAGCGGATGCCTCTTTCACATAAGATGACATTAGGGTTCCCCGCTGCCAAAATATATTCTGCTGCCAGCAGCCATTCTTCAATCGTTGCAATCATACCTCTTTTAAGCAATACCGGTTTCTTAACCTGGCCCAGTTTACGCAAGAGAGAAAAGTTATGCATATTCCTGGCTCCAACCTGCAGGATATCAGCATATTTTGCCACCAGCTCAATATCTTCACTGTCCATCACTTCTGTGACTACAGGCATGTTCATTTCCTCCCCGATGCGGTGCAATATTTTCAGGCCTTCTTCTCCCAAGCCCTGGAAACTGTATGGTGAAGTCCGGGGTTTGAAGGCACCGGCCCTTAGCATTACCGCTCCCGAGCCCCTTACTTTAAACGCCGTCTCTTTCAAAATTTCCGTATTTTCTACCGCACATGGTCCGGCGATAACGACCACCTGGTTGCCTCCAATTTCACAACCCTTCACCTCAATGATGGTGTTTTCAGCCTTATACCTGCGGGACACCAGCATATCCTTTTGATCTTTGGTTTGTAGATTATGCATTACAATCCCTCCTTATAAATAATAAAAACCTCACGTCCCGGTATCAAGGGACGAGAGGTAAAACAACCCGCGGTACCACCCTAATTGGCTTTTGAGCCCACTCAATAAGATACGGGATATTCCCTTCCCTGTGAAAAACAAAAAACTCCTTGTCCACATGGGACGAGAAGTCATGATAACTACCCGCGGTACCACCCAATTTCCTTCATGGCCGCTTTTTAAGATACAGGGATCATCCGATATCTTCTCCCTTTTAACGGCAGGAGTTCCGCCCCAACCTACTTGCACCTGTTTCAGCCGGGTGCTCCGAAGTGAACTTCAGTTTGTTTCCTTATAGAAATGCTTACAGCTAATAACATTTCCTCTCTGGATAATTTCACAAACCTACTTTACTTCTTCATAGCATTTTAAAATATGATATATTAATTGCATTATACCAGTTAAAACCTCACACGTAAATATAAAAAGTTGGTAAATATTTTTATCCCCTCACCATTGGATTTGACAGAATACAGGTATTACCGGGATAACATACCAGGCAGGAATGTCGTAAGCTGTGGAAATGCAATTAAAATGGCCAGGCAAACAATTACCGCCAGTAAAAAAGGCCATATGCCTTTAAATATTACTTCCAGGGGTATATCCGGTGCCACCCCTTTTATAATATATACATTCATGCCCACGGGGGGCGTTATTACTCCCATAGCCACTACCAAAACCATGATCACTCCAAACCATATGGGGTCATAACCCAGAGTGTACACAACGATGGGGAAAAATATGGGAATGGTTAATAAAACCAGAGCCAAGGCATCAATAAAACATCCCAGCAGCAGGTAGATGAAAAGGATCACCGCCATGATCATTACCGGTGAAAGGGGCAATCCGGCCACCCAGCTGGCCAGTTCAAAAGGCACTCTGCTAATGGCCATAAAACGCCCGAAGATAATCGCTCCGGCAATAATGATCATGATCATGGCCGTGGTGCGGGTAGTGTCTAAAAGAGATTTTTTAAAACCTTCCCAGGTCAGACGCTTGCGGAGCAGGGATATTCCCAACACCCCACCAGCACCTACAGCTCCTGCTTCAGTGGGTGTAAACCACCCGGCAAAGAGCCCGCCAATGGAAAGGGAAAAAACTACCAAGACCTCTAAAAGCCCTCCCAGCAATGCTTTTCCCCTTTCTTCCCAGGTTGCCCGGGGTCCTGCCGGTCCCAAAGCAGGATTACGGGAAGTCAGAAGAACAATCACCCCGATATAGAGCAGCATCAATATAATCCCGGGTATAATGCCGGCAATAAATAGCTTGCCTATGGATTGCTCTGTCGCCATACCATACACGATAAAAATGACACTGGGAGGGATGAGAACCCCCAGCACCCCGCCAGCCGCAATACTGGCTGTAGCCAGGGATTTGTCATAATTGTATTTTTCCATTTCCGGCAATGCAATAGCCCCCATGGTCGCAGCTGTTGCCGTGTTCGAACCGCAGATGGCCCCAAAAATGCCACAGGCGACCTGGGTCGCAATCGCCAATCCCCCGGGAAAATGTCCGATCATTTTATAGGCAAAAATATATAAGCGAGTGCCGATACCTGAATAAAAAGCCAAAAAACCCATCCACACAAACATGGCTATGACCCCTAAGGTATAGGAAGAAAAGGTGGCATACAGCTCTTTGGCTACCATACTAAATCCGGCTGATGTAGAGGTTAAATAACTAAAGCCCATAAAGCCTACGACAGCCATAGCAAAAGCAATAGGCATCCTTAAGGCTAATAATACAAAAAAAGCAATAATCCCCAGGGCTCCGACGGTGATAGAACTCATTTTAAGGCCTTGCGCAGAGAAGTAGTAACATTAATAAACAGAACCAGGCAAAGTCCGAAAAGCCCCACCGATATTAGATAGACAAAGGGGGATAATGGGATTTGGGTAGTGGCTGCTACCATGCTATTGGTGGTCATCATATGGCCATGTTGAGCCACATACCAGGCAGATAAAGCCCAAAAAACTGCAGAAGTGCTGTATACGAATACGTCTATAACCGCCTGAATCCGGTTAGATAATTTCTCAACCAGAAAGCTAACTGCAATATGTCCTCCCTGCAAAGCACAATTGGCTAATGCAAAGCCGATCCCAATAGCCGTGAATAGGCTTACATATTCAAAAGTCCCCAAAATCGGACTCTTAAATATGCCCTTTAGGATGACGTTTGAAACGACCAGCAACATGACTCCTACAATACATAAGGCTGCAAAATTATCGAGCCCCCGGCAAAATCTCCCTACCCAACCTTCAACCGCTCTCATACCTGTTATGCCCCCTTGTACCATCCTTCTTTTTACATCTGATTATCTTTGATTATATAAATCTGCCATTTCCTTTACTTTGTTTAGGATCTCAGTTCCGTTCAGTCCCATCTGATCGATTCCGTTAACATACTCCTGCTGGATGGGCTCCACCCGGGTAATCCATTTTGCTGCTTCTTCGGCAGACAACTGGATAATCTCCATCCCATATTCGTCCTGGGCCCACTGTTGGGCCTCCTCATTTTGCTTGTCCCATAAACCCCGGGCTACTTCGGTGAAGAACTCCTGGTTGATCGTCTCAATGATTTCCTGTGTTTCCGGGCTCAGGGCGTCCCATTTTTCCTGGTTCATCGTAATGTAGAAAAGGGTATTGTACAGGAACGGGGTTTTTGTTATATAACTGGTCACTTCTGCCTGTCTCCATCCCTGTAAAACTTCAACCGGTCCCAGATTACCCTGGACCACTCCCCGGGCTAGCGATTCGTAGGCATCAGATTGGGGCATGGCTACGGGTATGGCCCCCAGTTGTTCCAGGGTCTTGGCACTTAAGCCCGTCGCTCTAATTTCCAGTCCTTTTATATCATCCATATTCCGCACCGGAACCTTAGTATAAAGGTCTCCGGGCCCAGTGGTGAAGACCATCATTAATTTGGTATCTTTCACTTCATC
>PWPP01000131.1 GCA_003558625.1 Syntrophomonas sp. | reverse complement strand
TTGTACCAGATTTCATGGTGGTGCTCGGCCCAGTCAGAGCGCACGGTGCCTTTCCACATGCCCCAGAAGGATTCACCGGATCCGGGATGGAAAGAGCCCAGGTAGGCATGCATGGCTACCATGACGGTACCGATGACCATGGCGATATCATGGATCGGGTAGGACAGCCGGACCCAGGATACCGGGAACACAGCGGGGAACCACATGATATATCCGCTGATCATGAGGAACAGTACCGCCGTAGGGGTAATGATGGAGTTCATCTTTTCTCCGCCGTTAAACTTGGTCTGGGGTGGGATTTTTACTTTAAAGCCCAGGAATTCAAAGGGGAATTTCATCAGAAAGACCATGTCGTTCTTGCCGAAGCGGAATATGTCCTTGATCCAGCCGATCAGGCCTTTGAAATCAAAGATGATAAAGAAGAACACAAAGATGGTCAGACCTACGGCAGCCGTCTTGTGGATCAGGTCTGCCCCGGTATACCCTCCGAATATGGCCGCCAGCCAGTTGGCACTGAACATGATGGACAACCCGGTGACCAGGCAGATTAAAAAGGTCACAGTATGGCCCCAGTGGGTGATCCGCTGCACCAGGTTAAACCGTTCTACTCGTGGTAAATCTTCGCGATATGCTGGTAATAACCGCATTATTCATGCCCCCCTTCCTGGTGAGCCTCATCATGGTCACCATACTTGTTGGCCAATAGCCGGGTGGTTACGAAACTGATGGCTGATCCGGCCAGGGCTAAGGGAATAAGCCAGGCCGCATAAGGTTGGATCCAGTTCTGCCAGCCACTGATGGTGCCGGAGACTTTAGGATCTACCGGTAAGCCGAATTTATCCGGGGTGTCGGTTAAGACGTAGATTTTATTCAGGCCGCCCAGTTCCAGCTTGCCGTATATGGTAGCCCGGGGGAAACCATTGGCCTGTAAAAAGCGCGCTCTATCTTCCGCTTGCCGCATGAGCTCGTTGCGTTCCCCGAATACCAGAGCATCGGTCGGGCAGGTGCGCGCGCAGGCCGGCATGGTAGGCAGGCCCCGGTAGTCTTCCTGGCCCACCAGGTCGTTGCACAGGGTGCACTTGGTGCTCAGGTCAACCCGCTTGCGGTATTTGGGGATCATAAAGGGACAGCCATACTCACAGTACCGGCAGCCGATGCATTTATCCAGGTCCTGCACCACGGCTCCCCACTCAGTAATGCTGTATACTCCCGCGGGACAAACTTGTTTACAGGCCGGGTCAAAGCAGTGCATGCACTGGTACTTGACAAAGTTCCAGCTCAAACCATCCACCGGGTCTTCATGCTCCAGCATCTTGATGATGGTAAAGGTGTCCCCGTTGGTGTCTTCCAGGGCATCATAACTACCGGAGAATTTTCTCACCTCTCCCGGCAGCTGGTTCCAGTCTTTGCAGGCGATCACGCAACCACGGCAGGCACTACATTTGCTGGTATCATACAGATTTGTCATTCTTGCCATAGTTAAGCCCTCCTTATGTCACAGAGAAACGCCTTGTACTCCGGAATCCTGGAGTTAGGACACCCCACATGGGCCGTCAGGCGGTTGGCCGGGTCTCCGGTAGAATACCCTTTGTAGCCGAAGTGCCATAACATTCCGATCTGGTGTGTTTCTCTGCCATTTATCATCATGGGTCTCAGCCGCTTGGTCACCATGGCATAGGCTTTGATTTCTCCCCGGCTGGTGGAGACGATAATCTGGTCTTTGTTTTTGATTCCCCGTTCAAAAGCCAGCTGCTCGCTGATTTCTACGAACATATGGGGCATTGCTTCGGACAGCCAGGGCTGGTTCCGGGTCAGGGCCCCGCTCTGCCAGTGCTCCACCACCCGGTAGGTGGTGCCCACCAGGGGATAATCCTCCGGTCTTCCCTGTTTTTCCGGCTCCCAGAACAGGCCCATGGGGTTTACCTGCTGGCTGCTTAACACGTTTTGGGTCGGGCTTTCCCAGGGCTCGTAATGCTCCGGGAACGGGCCTTCTCTCATGGATCCTTTGGTCGCAAACAGGCGTCCCACACCCTCGGGCAGCATAATGAAGGCATTGGTGCCTCCCGGTGCGTCCGGGGCCACAGTGGCGCCAAAGTCCGGCACGTCGTCTCCCATCCAGCGTCCGGCTTCTGCGTTCCACTGGATCAGGACCCGCTTCTCATCTCCCGGCCAGGGGGTGACTCCATCCGGCTGGACCGAACAGCGGTTGTACACGATGCGCCGGTTTAAAGGCCAGGACCAGGCCCAGTTGGCAAATATGCCCAGGCCGTTTACGGAGGTGTCCCGGTTGTCCCGGTTCTTGGGTTTGCAGTGTACTTCGCCGTTGCGTAGTTCCAGCATGCCGCAGTAGACCCAGCAGCCGCAGGCGGTGCTGCCGTCGGCCTGCAGGTTGGGGAAGCCTTCTACCGGCCGGCTGGGATCATCCACATAGTACCCGTTGATCTCCAGGTCCACCTGGGCGATGTCGGCGGTGTGGTCGTGGGTGAATACGTAGTCCCAGGTCAGCCTGGTGATGGGCTCGTCTTCCGGACGGGTGCTGCCTTCATACTGCTTTTTCACCGCTTTGGCCAGTTTATCATAAATGTAGAGGTCGGCATCGGACTCGCCGGCCGGCAGGGCGGCCTGCCACCGGTACTGGACCCATCTTCCGGTCTGGGAAGCGGTCCCTTCTTTTTCATAGACCCCGCAGGCCGGCAGGAAGAATACTTCGGTCTGGATCTCGGGCGGCGTCAGCAATCCGTATTCATCTTTGGCCGTGGGCCGGTCAAAGGCCTGGTAGCTCCAGAACTCGGAAGTCTCATTGAACCACAGGTCGCTCTGCACCATCCATTTCAGGTTGGCCAGCGCCCTTTGTTCTTTGTTGGTGTTGGGCCCCCCTACCATGGGGTTGGTGCCAAACACGAACAGTCCGTCGATCTCCCCTTTGTACATGTTTTCGAACATGTTCATGAAGGAGTAGTCCTTGGCTCCTTCCCGCTTGGGGATATAATTGTAGGATACCGCCGGGTCTTCATCCCGCCACCACGCTTTTAACAGGCTGGCCATAAACTTGGGCGTGTTCACCCAGTAGCCGGAGGCCGGGGTTTGTACTTCCAGATATCTCTCATAGGTGGGATGGGTGGTGGATACCGGCGAACCCAGGTAGCCCGGTAGTATATGGAACAGGTTGCCGTAGTCGGTGGCTCCCTGTA
This sequence comes from Syntrophomonas sp., assembly GCA_003558625.1. Taxonomy (GTDB): domain Bacteria; phylum Bacillota; class Syntrophomonadia; order Syntrophomonadales; family Syntrophomonadaceae; genus PWPP01. The sequence goes on along the minus strand of PWPP01000131.1, from coordinate 20,667 downwards.
CGTTGTTCTCCCCGCGCAGGGCATTGGTACCCCCGCCGGGACGGCCCATGTTGCCCAGCAGCAGCTGGACCACCGCATAGGAGCGCACGTTCTGGCTGCCTTTGCTCTGCTGGGTGGTTCCCATGGCATAGCAGATGGTGCCCACTTTGTCCGGGGCCCCGGTGGCGCAGAAGGTCTCCAGCACTTCCAGGTACTTGGCCCGGGGGGTGCCGGTGATGGCGCATACGGTATCGATATCATAGCGTGAATAGTGCTCTTTCATCAACTGGAACACGCTGCGCGGGTTTTCCAGCGTCATGTCCTTGACCGGGTTCCCTTCCCCGTCCAACTGGTAATCCCAGGTGCTGCCATCATAGATCCGGGTCTGCCCATCATAGCCGTTGAAGAGACCGTCGTTAAACTCGTACTCTTCTCTGACCAGAAAAGGTGCATTGGTGTAATACTGGATATATTCCCGGTGATACAGGTCGTTCTGCAGGATGTAGTTGATCATCCCGCCCATGAAGGCGATATCGGTCCCGGAACGCATGGGGGCATAGATGTCTGCCACCTTGGAGGTGCGGGTGTAGCGCGGGTCTACGTTGATGATGGTATTGCCCCGGGTTTCTTTGCCCTTTAACAGCCACTTGATGCCGATGGGATGATTCTCGGCCATGTTGCTGCCGATCAAAAAGCAAACATCGGTATTTCTTAAGTCAACCATGTGGTTGGTCATGACGCCCCGTCCAAATGATGGTGCCAAACCGGCAACCGTAGAGGAGTGTCAGATCCGGGCCTGGGTTTCCAGGTACAAAATCCCCAGGGCACGGCATAACTTGCTCTGCAGGTAGGCTTCTTCGTTGTCCAGGCAGGAGCCTCCGATCGCTGCCATTCTTTCATTGCGGTTTACGATGGCCTCGCTGCCGTCTGCCAGGTATTCTTTATGGGTAAATCCGGCATCACGGGTTTCTTTTACCCGCTTGGCAATTTCTTCATACATCCAATCCCATTCTTTTTCTTCCCACTTGTCACTGCCCGCTGCCCGGTACATCGGCTTTAATATCCGCTTGGGATTGATCATCTGCTCCCCGGTCTGGGGGTCATAGACTTCCCGCATGTTGAACATGGCCGATCCCTTGGCACAGGCATTCCCCTCGTTGATGGGGTTGTCGGGGTCTCCCTGCACACTGGCTACCCGGACGAAGTTCCCTTCTGCATCGGTCTCGGAAAAGACCACCAGGCCACATCCGGAAGCACAGAAAGGACAAACCGTTGTGATGGGTTTTATCCCTTTGATCCGGCTTTCCCTAACCTGGGCTGCTGTAACAGTGGTGTCAAATCCCAGATCCAGCACAGCAAAACTCGCCATGGTTGCTCCGCCCAGCTTTATGAATTGCCTGCGGTTCACCTTGCCGTTCATAATCCACATCCTTTCTTAAATACTTGAGCTTAAAATACTCCATTACGAGATATTGTATCATTTTTTGCAATATAATTGTTGTATTCTTTTCATCTATTTTTATTTTTTTCTAAAAAAATATATACAATATAAAATAATATGCCGCATTATAAAAATTTTTCCATAAAGCAGGCTAGCCTGCTTTATGGTTCCTGCATCATTTTTTCTGCGGTTTCCCGGCGCCGGTAACTCAAGAACGTCTCCAGAGGAAGATAGCGCAGGGCTTCGGTCCAGCAAAACCTTACACACTGGGGATCACCCCCGCAATGCTCACATTTAAAAGCTACCCCTTTGCGGCGGTTAAAATTCATGTGGGCAAAAGGACAGGCTTGCACACATTGCAGACAGCCGATACATTTTTTTTCTTCCAAAAGCACAACCCCTCCATCCTGGTCCCGGTGGAGAGCCATAGTAGGACAAACGCTTACACAAACGGCCTTTTCACACATGGCACAGGTAAGGGGAAAAAACCAGCCTTCTTTTTCATTCCACACCACTTTTATCCTGGCCAAAAATGGTTCATAAAGCTTTTCATTCGTTTGCGAGCAAATCATTTCACAGGTTTTACACCCGACACATTTCTGGTAATCAACAAATAAAAACCCGCCCATATCTTTCACCCCTTAACTTGGCCCGGATAATGATCCAGGTATCTTTGCGCCGGCAGCAGGCCGATAGCCTGGTTTCTCAGGCAAGGATCATGCAAGATGGCCTGATACCGGTCTATGGTCATTCGCTTCCTGATCAAATTCATCATGGCACTAAGACCCTGCTGTACTCCTATGGCCTCAAAACCAACGATTTTCTCTTCCCATATATGGTAACACCAGTGCCAGTCAGGGCCACCCTGCTGCACTATGCTGCTTCCCGGCCGTGTGTCTGGCACATTGTTCCCTATGGAGATATAAGAAGTACCGAATATTTCCCCGGTGATATAATTCAAAGCACCTTCATAGGGCACATCATAGCCCATGTTGTTAAGGGCAGCAATTTTACCCTGCTGCCGGGCACTGGGCCATAATAAGCTGAGTATTGGCTCCCCGCAAAGCAGGTCAAATGTTTGCACGCAATCCCCGCAAGCATACACAGCCTGCAAAGCGGTCTGCATATAAGCATTCACGGCGATGCCCCCCAAATCTCCCAGAGCGGCTCCCGCTTCCCGGGCCAGCCTGGTGTCGGGTTTCATGCCGACCGCCCAGATCACGGTATCGACCGCCGGCAAAACACCTGTTCCGGTTTCCACCCCCTGCACCCGTTCCCCGCCTTGCACTCCCACTACCTCTTCCCCGGTCATAACCTGTATACCGTTTTCTTCGGCAATTCGCTGGATATGGGCACTGACGGCCGGGCCAAATACCCGGGGCATGATATGCTGTTCCTTTTCCACCAGGCAGACCCGGCATTTTCGTGCCGCCAGGGCAACTGCCGTTTCCAGCCCGATATTGCCGGAACCTACAATAACGGCATGTTTCGGGTTATGCCGCATGATGTACTCCACATCTCCTATGGTCTTGAGCACAAAATTCCCCGTCAGGCGGCTGCCGGGGATCTCCGGCATCACCGGACGGCTACCCGTAGCCAGGATCAAGCGGTCAAAGCTCATATCTCCCTGGCTGGTGCGAACCCGCCCCCCGGGGTAGTCAACTTCATGTACCTCCACCCCCTGTAAAAGCCGGACTTGTTGTTCCGGATAAACCGTATGTTTTTTTATATAAAGTTTTTCCCGTTTTATGTAGCCGGATAAATAATCGGGCAGGGCACAGGGAGAGTAAAAAGGTTCCCGTTCCCGGGAAAGCATCACAACCTTGTCCTTGCTTCCTATTTTATAAAAGGTTTCTGCAGCACTGTTGGCAGCAGCACCATTGCCGATAATAATAATATTTTGCACAAAAATCTCCCTAACTATACCACAATACTCTGCTCAGCCCTTTTCTTCTGTTTCTTTCGCTTCATTTCATCTAAGTCGGTAAAGGCCAAGGCCTGATGGGGACAAAACTTAACGCATACTGGTTCGCCCTGGCAGGTATCACAACTGACTACAATATCCTGTTGCAGGTGATAAACCCCGGCATCAAAAGGGCAGGCCGCCTGGCAAGCCCTGCAGCCAATGCACATTTCCGTTTCCCGGATATTAACTCCTGAAACAGGATCTTTAGTAATAATATTCATTAAACAGGCATCGGCACAGGGGGGACTGGCACACTGCTTACAGGTCAGGGGATATACTTGTCCCTGGTCCTTTTCCCGCCATAGTTTTATTCTGGCTAGTGAGGGCCAAAAAATACCTTCTTTATTATAAGAGCAAACCAGGCGACAGGTTTCACACCCGGTACACAATGCATAATCAACCCATATTATTTTTTCCATTATTATAATCCTTTAACGGCTGTCAAAATAACGCTGCTGCTCCAAGCTCAACTCCTCCAGCTTTTCCTTTTGCGGTTGGCCGCTGTGGCGATCCCAGCCCCGGGCCTGATAATACAGTTTTAATACTTCTTCGATTTGTTCTTCCGGCAGAACCTTATCATCAATTGCCTGGCGGTAAAACCGTTCCGGAAAGCGAGAATCTTCCGGTTTTTCACCTTCCCGTATATTGAATAGTTTCATTACATTCCAGGCTCGTTCCGCTGCCCGCATTAAATCAGCAGGTGACATGGTCAGACCGGTAAAATCCTCAAAAAATGGGGCCAAGATTCCGGGTCCTATGCTGTTCATAACCGGGGGACGGATACAAACTCCCAGCGCATTATAGAGGTTGATCAAGTCTTCTGCCCATTTTGCCATAACGGCAATATCGACTGTATCCTGCTCTAAATCTATAGCCCTGGCTTTAAGTTCGGCGGGCATATCCAAATCATGAAACATTTTCTCCGGAAAGCCGAACCGCTCTTTTCTATAGTTATGCTTGTTTTCATTATAACGTAGGTTTTCAACCGGGTTGCGGCAGCGCAGGTGATCCCCTCCCCTGATATTGGTCAACATGCCTAAGGTCCAGGTGGTCCAGCGCCCCCGGGGATCAATCATGGGCATCTCCAGGCCCTTGATATGCACGGCAGCATCTTCGCTTCCAGTTAGAATTCCGGCGGCCCTTTTACTTCCTTCAGCCAGGATGTGGCCAATGCCCCGGCGATAAGCAATGTCCTCCATTAATTGAAAAATGGCCTTTTCCTGGCCAAAATCAATATCATAACCGATATCCTCGCGAGTCAGCATACCGTGCCGGAAAAGTTCAATGGCCATACCCACCGTACCGGCGATACTTACCATATCATAACCATATTTTTGCGCCTGGGCCGAAGCCTGGACACAGGCTTCCAGGCTCAGACCCAGTCCTGAACCGAAAGAAGTAACCGGGGTGACTTCCATGTCTTTCATTTTTAAGCCCTGGTATTTCCCCTGGTTAATCTCCACCCAGTGGGCACAGGCAATAATACAGGATTGACAGGCGATATGAGACTTCATGTATTCTTCCACCCGGGAGCGGGCAAAATTTTGTTTCCAGTCAGGCAGGCAACCCCGGGTAAAATGATGGGCATTCAAGGCTTGGAACTTGCCATAAGGGATAGCCGCATTCATGGTCCCATAACTTTTAAATGGTTGGTAGAAGGGAGATGCCATAATACGCTTGCGTGCTTCCAGGGTTTTTTGCAGCATCTCTTCCCCCTTAAAGGGAGTGATACTCCCGCTGCCCCGCACCACGATAGCTTTAAGCCGTTTGGAGCCCATCACCGCACCCAGACCGGTGCGGCCCCAGGCATCATAATAGCCGTTCTCTATACAGGCAAAACGCACCATGTTCTCCCCCGCCGGCCCGATCAAGGCTATCTCCGCCTCTTCGTATTCTGTTTTTAATATATCCAGCGCCTCCCAGGCATCTTTTCCCCAGAGATTGCCCGCCGGATAAACTTTTACTTCCTCGTTTTCAATAACCAGATAGACCGGTTCCGGGGCTTGTCCCCGGATTATGATGCCGTCATACCCGGCACATTTTAACTGGATGCCAAAAAACATGCCGGAATTAGAGGTGCCAAACAATCCTGTCATGGGGGACTTAGCGGAGGCTTCGCTGCGGGAAGCGGTAGGGAATGGGGATCCCACCAGTGTTCCCGCGCTAATCATTAAAATATTTTCCGGACCGAGCGCATCAGCGCCTGTCGGGATCTGTTCATAAAGATAGCGAGCATTAAATCCAATGCCCCCCAAATAATCCCGGCACAATTTTTCTTGCAAGACCCGATCTTTAAACCTGTTTTCCGATAAGTTCACTTCCAGTAATTTCCCTGCATACCCATATAAAACTGACATATTTATCCTCCCTCTCCATATAAGGTCGGGAACCTGATCATCGGTGCTCGACATCCCTAGAGTTTAAAGTGTGCTATGATAAATGCTGCGATCTGTTCCAGTTCCTGAAAGAAAAAAATCGGTATTGTTTCCCCCTCCAGGGTAAAATCGGCCACCCGGGCAATAATCCGTTGAATTTCCGGATTGGGCAGCGGATCTATATCCCGGCGCAATACTTCAATTTTCGGAACATCTTCTTTTTTATAGCCTTCTACGATAACGAGTTTATAGTCCGGCGGAATATCCTCATACAACTCCGGCAGAGATCTTTCTTTGCTGTTTTTCTGATATTGTATCACTGCCCGGGCTGAAGACAGGATGACCAGGTCGGCCCCGGCGTTAAAAAGTTTATTGGAATCGGTATCGGCCGCCAGGTGGATTTTTACCGGGGCATGTTTTATTACCGCTAGTTTGATCCCTTTTTCCTGTAATACGGGTATCAGCCGGGTTAGAAGTTCTGTTTTCCCGGAATTATGCCGGCCTACAAAAGAAACAATTGCTTTCACGTCTGCATCCTCCTCGGTTCCAGCCATAAACGGAAAAATACGTCCGTCTAAAAGCATATATGTAATCAAATTATAATATAACAGATGAAAAAAGAGGATATTGCCATCCTCTTTTTGCTTATTCTTCTTGCCTGTCTAAATATTTTTGCGATACCTTTAACGGCTTATTTGGCTCTTTGACCCAGCTCCCGGTCCAGCATCAGGATGGCTGCCGCAGAATCCCCAGCCATTCTTACCTGCTGCACAATCTCATCGGCGGTGGCTTCTTCTTCCACCTGCTCTGCTACATACCATTGCAAGAAATGATACATGGCATGATCTTTTTCTGCAAAAGCCAAATCAACCAGAGCATGAATCAAACCGGTTACCACCTGTTCGTGCTGATATACCTGTTCAAACACTTCCAGGGGAGAATCCCAGTTCTCAGGGGGAGCTGCTATGGCATTAAAATTAGCTCTACCTCCCCGTTCATTGATATAATGGTATAACTTTAGTGCATGGTCCTGTTCTTCCCGGGCCTGGATATGCATCCAGTGAGCAAACCCTTTAAGACTTAAAGATTCGAAATACGAGGCCATAGACAAGTATAAATAAGCGGAATACAATTCAGCATTTACCTGTTCATTAAGGGCTGTCGCTAATTTTTCGCTGATCATAAATACCCCTCCTGTACTTTTTCTTTCATCACAACATGGTCTTGCTTTTTGGGATACATGGTTTTTTTATACTTAATCTTATTTATTATAATACTAAAATATGGTACCTTTAGGCAAAGAATATTTTGGGTTCCCTTTGGATTAGAACCTGGCATCATGATGTTTCCCTTAGCCATATCGCTGCCCGGAATTGATGGTGAGCTTCTGTACTTATATGTATATTGCGCATGGGATATCATAAACTACAAAATGATAAAGCAGGTAGTCCCTCCTCTCAATACCGCTTATGTTTGCGGGTTGGCCAGGGAAAAAACATTTCCCAAGCCGGGCTAGTATCGAATAATTTTTGGAGGTGTTTATTATGAAAGCGTTGCCGATTAAAGAAAACGTGTATTATGTCGGGGTCCAGAATCCCGATTTGAGAGTCTTTGACATCGTGATGAAAACCGAATACGGAACCAGTTATAATGCCTTTGTCATCAAAGGCCAGGAAAAGAATGTGTTGATAGAAACGGTGAAAAGCCAATTTTTCGAGGAATACCTGGAAAAAGTGGAAGAAGTCCTGCCCCTGGCAGATATTGACTACCTGATCGTGAACCATACCGAACCGGATCATAGCGGTTCCATCGCATACCTGCTGGATAAGGCCCCCCATCTGACCATCCTGGGCAGCAGTATTGCGCTCTCTTTTTTAAAAAAAATCGTAAATAAGAAATTCGCTACCCGGGAAGTACGCCATGGAGAAATCCTGGCACTGGGCGGAAAAACCCTGCAATTCATCAGTTCCCCCTTTTTGCACTGGCCTGATTCCATGTATACGTATTTAATAGAAGACAAAATCCTGTTTTCTATCGACTCCTTCGGCAGCCACTTTTCCGATGAACGGGTTTTTAACGACCTGATCGAACAGGATTATAGCGATGCCTTCAAGTATTATTTTGATGTGATCATGGGCCCCTTTAAACCCTATGTACAGGAGGCCTTGCAGAAAATCAAGGAGCTGGAGATAAATATCATTGCACCCGGCCACGGCCCCATCCTGCGCAGCAATATCGATGCTATCCTGCAGGCCTATGACCAGTGGTCCCGGCCTGTCCCCAGGGAAAAAGACACGCTTAAAATTGTCCTGCCCTATGTAACCGCCTATGGCTATACTGGAATCTTGCTGGACAATATAGTCGAAGGCATCCAGGCGGTCTTGGAGTGCGATATTATAAAGTTTAACCTGGTATATAGCCCGGTTGCCGATGTCCTGCAGGAGCTGGAGAATGCCGATGCCCTGTTGATTGGCTCCCCAACACTCATCGGTGACGCCCCCCCGCCCATCTGGCAGTTATTAACCAGTCTCTCCCCGGTGGTACACCATCACCTGCTGGCAGCCGCCTTTGGTTCATACGGCTGGAGCGGAGAAGCCGTTCCCAATATAGAAAACCGTTTGCAGTCCCTGCGTATGAAGGTGTTCCCGGGATTTAAGGTGAACTTCAAGCCCTCTGAGACCGAAATAGAAGACGCTTTTAATTTTGGTATGGCCTTCGCCAATGCCCTGAAGCAGCATACCCAGGAACCGGCAAAAAAAATGTGGCGTTGCCTGATCTGTAACCAGTCTTTCCCGGGTGAAAATCCCCCCCTGGTATGCCCGGCCTGCGGTGCCTCAAGTGATAATTTTGTGGAAGATATGCCTGAGGAGGAATTTACCCAGAACCGGGAAATTAACTGCCTCATCCTGGGAAGTGGTATAGCGGCTCTCTCCGCTGCCGAAGCCCTGCGCAAGCGTAACCGCCTGGCCAAAATCACCCTGGTCTCCGAAGAACCTTATTACCCTTATTACCGGCCAATTTTGAGTGACCTTCTCTCGGCTGAAATAGGGGAGGAGAAACTGTATATCCATCCCTGGGAATGGTATGAGGAAAACAATATCGATGTGCTGACCGAGTCCAGGGTTGTAAAAATCGACCCGGCCGGCAAAACGATCATGCTGAAGGGAGATAAAACCCTTCCCTATGACAAATTGATCCTGGCCCTGGGAGCTCGCAACAACATGCCCCCGATAAAAGGAATAGAAAAAGATAGGGTAATGACCCTGCGTAACATGACCCATTTGCTGAAAATTAAAGAAGCTCTGAGAGACAGCAAAAAAATTGCGATTATCGGCGGGGGCATTCTGGGATTGGAAGCGGCCTCAGAAATACATTCTCTGGATAAAGAAGTCACTATTATTGAGTTTAGTCCACGCATCATGCCCCGGCAGCTGGATGAAGCTTCATCCGCCCGCCTGGAGGAGATCATGAAAGCTAAAGGGATCCGCTTATATATGGGTGTGAGTGTAGAAGAAATACTGGGAGACACCACCGCTAACGGGGTGAAAACCAATGCCGGTGATATCATTGCTGCCGACCTGGTCTTAATCTCCGCCGGGGTCACTCCCAATACCGAGCTGGCCCGGGAAGCGGGAATCAATGTTGACCGCGCTATCATCGTGGATAAGCAGATGCGCACCGACATTCCTGATGTCCTGGCTGCCGGGGATGTGGCTCAATTTAACAACCGCAACCTGGGATTATGGCCGGTAGCGTTAGAAATGGGTAAAATAGCCGGTTCCACCGTAGCCGGCGACTGGCTGGAATACAGGGAGCCCCCAATTTCCACCCTGCTCAGTGCATTTGATAAGCAAATTTTTTCGGTGGGTGAAGTCAACAACCTCCCCCCTGACGCAAAAATCGTTGAGGTGATCGACCCGGCCCAGGGTTATTATAAAAAGTCTTTCTTTAAGGATGGGGTCCTGCTGGGTGAAGTCATTATGAGTTCCCGGGTTGATTCCGCCGCTTCCATCACCAGTGTTGGTCGGGATGAAAGCGGAAAAATTGCAAGTGATAAATGGAAATGTAAAATCTGTGGTTATATTGAAACCGGGAGCGAACCTCCGGATGAATGTCCCGTTTGCGGAGCCGCCAAAAATATGTTTGAACCCGTATGATAATGTTGGCTATCATGGGAAAAGAAAGGCCGGTGTATATTAATGATTAAAAAATATGACACTCACCAGGATATAATTATTCACTGGTTTCCTGAAAAATGTTTCCATTCGAAAAAATGTGTAGACGGTTTACCCGGTGTTTTTGATTTCGACCGCAGGCCTTGGATTATTTGTGAAAATGCCACCCCGGAAGAAATCATCTCCACTATTGATCAATGTCCTTCCGGGGCATTAAAATACTCGCTACCTGCTGGCTCGAAAGTAGATCCAAAATTAGCCCAAGGCCCCGGCGCTTATAAAGAAGAACCGGAAACGGAAAAGTCTCCTGAGGTGTCTATCAAGCTGCTACCGGGCGGACCTTTGTTTGTTGAAGGTCCCATCCGTATCTATGATGAAAACAACCAATTAATTAAAGAAACTAACACTGCTGCCCTTTGCCGGTGTGGGCGCACAAAAAGAATTCCTTTTTGTGATGGAAGTCATAAGGAAAAAGATTAGTTTCCACTGGGAGGGATTGTATCATGGATATTATGAAAGCATTGGAACAAGCAATCGCACATGAAAAAGAAGCCGCCGATCAATACCGGGAAATGGCCAGGCAAGCAGAAGATATAGAAACCCGCTTCATCTTAGAACAGATTGCCCAGGAGGAAGACAAGCACCGGGAAGCACTGATTAAACGCTTAAACACACTGCGATTGATGCGCTAAGAGATTATACATTATAGATGATGCTGCCTGTGATAATCACGGTAATGATTATGGCGACCAGAACCAGGCCCCGGATTAACAGGGACCGGTTCTGGTCTTTTTCCACTTGGATATATTCACCGATTAGATGGGTGATATATATAACCGATGCGGAGAATAAAAGCACAAAAATAAACTGGATGGCATTATGTATATTCTGGTAGGCCAGGGGCACCAGGTTTTTCCATAAGGAATGACTGTAATAGGATACCAAAATAAAAGCAATTAAACTGGCGGCCAGCTGGAAGGTGAGATTTTGCTTCTGCAGGGCATTGTTCACATCCATCATATCCTTGATCTGGGCCTGTAGTTTAATGTTTTCCCTGCTCAAGAAAATCTCAATGCGGCTGCGTACCACTTCAATGGCAGCCTTGTGGTTTTGCATGGACAATACAATCTCCTGTTCTAATTTTTCCAGGCTGCCATAAAAACCTTCATAGAGCGAGGTGATCGATTTTAGGGGTGAAACAACCTCGCAGCCGCCTTCTTCCTCCAACTGGTTGTCCACTGCACCGGCTAAATGATACATTTTTTGCAGAGCTTCTCGGATAATGATGTTCAACCCTGCCAGAATGGCAAAATTAGTGGAAATCAAATGTACCTGCTCGGAGAGGTCATCTACCGCTTCCTGGCCGGAACGGACCAGGCGGGAATGCAATACATCCGATAATGAACGATCTAACTCTTCTTTTTCCAGGTTGCAGCTGTTACGGCGATCGCGGTAGAATTCTGCCTGCAGCTGTAATTGCAAGAATTTGGCTTCCAAGACTGGCAGCCAGTTTCCGGATACCGGGTTAAGCAGGTCTCCTCCCGGAATATTAGCAAAGTATATGGCTTTTTTATCCGGCCAAAGCCAGTTAAGGCGAGCCAGGCGGACCTGGTTTTTTTTCATCTCCAAGTGGACCTTGCCATTCACCAGTCTTTGTGCTTCCATTAAGCTTTCTTCCCATCGTGGCTCACTTGTTGCCAGGACCAGTATTTCTGCCAGAATACCCTCCCGGTTCAGGTGTTCTCGTTCCAACGAGAATATTTCTTGTGTTAATTTTTCCCAGCCGTTACCATTTTCCAGTTTTACAACGACAATATCGAAAGGATCTTTTTGTATAGTGTATATCACTTTGGCTTGATCCTCACCCTTAAAAAGGTTTTCCCTTTTATTCTCCTCCCCATCACGGGCCGGCAAGAGAATAAACCCGTCTTTTTCCAGGCCATTCATCCAACTGATCTGCTCCAGGGGGTTATCGGTGAAATAGTAGTACTTAATGACTCCCGGCATGAAAAACTTCTCCTTTGCCATTGCGGTCGGGATAGCGCTTACTTGTCCCTGGTCCAACAGCTATCTTGCTGCCTGCTTGGTTCCCCCCCGGGAATCTCTAACAATCTATCATTTTAGCCTGCCCCGGCAAAAAGCATACCAGGTATCAATAAAAAGCGGAACGAAAAGGTTGCTGTTAGGAAACCAACCGGCGGGCTATTTTTCGACATTGATGTAACACTTCTGTTTCATCCAGGGTGGTGATGATCTTATTTTCCATGATGATTTTCCCATTGACAATGACCGTATCCACATCCGAAGCCTGGGCCGCATAAACCAGGTTAGCCAGATAATCGTGGGAGGGACACATGTGGGCTCCATCCAGGCGCAATAAGACAATGTCTGCTTTAAAACCCGGCTTTAACTGTCCGGTCTCATGTTCTAACCCTAATACTTTAGCCCCCATTTTGGTTGCCATTTCCAGAGCTTGATATGCGGGAATCACTGTCGGATCCATGGAATTTACTTTATGAAGTAATGAACAGGATCTCATTTCTTGAATCATATCCAAATTATTATTGCTAGAGGCTCCATCGGTGCCAATACCTACTGTTATACCTGCATTAAGCATTGCAGGAACCGGCGCAATGCCGCTGGCTAGTTTCATATTACTTTCCGGGTTGTGGGCTACCCCGACATCATATTTCTTTAAAGTCATAATATCTGCGGGAGTCAGATAGACACAGTGGGAAGCAATCACACGATGATTAAAAAGCCCCAGGTCTTCCAAGTATTCAACCGGGGTTTTACCATACATCTTATTTATGTCATCTACCTCAGCCCTGGTCTCGGCAACATGCACCTGGATTCCGATCCTCAAATCCGCTGCCAATTTTTCCACTCGTTTCATATATTCCGGGGGACAAGTATAAGGAGCATGAGGTCCTAACATAATGGTTATCCTGCCCGCGGCCTTTTGATGCCAATTTTCAAATAACTGCACCGTTTCCTGAAAAGCTTTATCATTTTCAGGTCCTACACCAATCATTCCCCGGGCTAAAACCCCTCTTATGCCGGCTTCTTCTACCGCTTGGGCGACTTTGCCCATGGCAAAATACATATCGGCAAAAGCAGTGGTTCCAGACTTGATCATCTCAATAAGAGCCAGCTTCGTACCCCAAAAAATATCGTCCGCCCTCAGTTTGGCCTCCAGAGGCCATATTTTTTGCTCCAGCCATTCCATTAACGGCATGTCATCGGCATAACCTCTCAATAAAGTCATGGCTGCGTGGGTGTGGGTATTAACCATCCCGGGAATCGCAAGGCGGTTGTTACCCCTTATCACATAGTCATAATTTCCGTCCGGAGCTGTTCCATTTCCGATATCAGTAATCTTGTCTCCCTCAACCACTATATAACCCTTTTTGATTATCAATCCCGGCTCGGTAACCGGAATAATTGGTATATCTTGGATTAATAAATTCATCTTCCCCCCCCTTGAATGGTTTATTTTTGTCCATAATCTTTTAGAGCCCCCTGAAGCTCCTTAATTTGGTGTGGGCTTAGGATATTGACAGACCCCAACTGCGAAGCCCAAAATGCAATCATTGCCGTTTTTTCAGCAATATAACAAACCCTCATGGCATCAGCCAAATTTCTTCCCACTCCGACAAGTCCATGGTTGGCCAATAGAATAGCTCTTTTTCGGCCCAGGTTTTCGGCCACAACGGTGGCTAGCTCCTGGGTCCCACAATGGGCGTAAGGAGCAACTTCTATAGGGTGTCCTATTACCTGAGCAGTTTCTTCCAGAATAACGGGGATGGTTTTTCCCGCCACCGCATAGACACTGGCAAAATTACTATGGACATGAACAATGGCCTTAACTCTTTCCCGCTTCTGATATATATTCCTGTGCAGGGAGCTTTCTATGGAAGGTCTTAAATGACCTTCCATTACTTGCAGGTTAAAGTCAAGCAGGACCATATCAGCGGGGGTTAAAGTCCTGTAATCCATGCCGCTGGGAGTAATTAGCATCATCTTTTCTTCCACCCGGCAGCTGATATTCCCCCAGGTTCCCATAACCATATTGCTGTTCAGAATCTCCATGGAAGCAGCCAATAAGTCTTTTCTTTCTTTTTCGTATGTAAGCATTATTTCTACCCCCTTGACAACATTGCATTTATACCCTCCTGTAAAGGAGGGATGATAATGCCTTTTTCACATATAATTGCATCTATAAATTCATGGGGTGTAATATCGAAAGCCGGATTAAAAACTTCAACTTCCGGATGAGTGATATTAATCCCTTTAATTTTTCTAACTTCCACGCAGTCTCTTTCTTCTATGGGAATATCATCCCCGGTAGCAATCCCGGGATCAAAGGTTGAAATGGGAGCTGCTACAAAAAATGGTATATTATGAGCTTTGGCTGCTAAGGCAAGGGCATAGGTACCTATTTTATTAGCGGTATCTCCATTAGCAGCTATGCGATCAGCTCCGACTATAACGCAATCAACCAGTCCTTTTTTCATAACATAAGCCGCCATGTTATCCGTTATTAAAGTAACCGGAATATTATCCTGCATAAGTTCCCAAACGGTTAGTCTGGCTCCCTGTAATACCGGTCTGGTTTCTGTAACCCAGACTTTTTTAATCTTATTTCTTTTGAAAGCCGAGCGGATTACGCCCAAAGCAGTGCCATAACCACAAGTAGCTAACGTTCCAGCATTACAGATAGTCATGATGCTGGAAGGTTTCTGGATTAATTCCTGGCCCAATTCTCCCATAGTTTTGTTTTTTTCAATGTCTTCCCTTAACATATTTTCGGCTTCCTGCTCCATTATTTTGACTATGCTTTCCTGACCCTGGTTAATTGATTCCAAAAAAACTTTTTCCATTCTTTGCAAAGCCCAGCATAAATTCACTGCAGTAGGCCTGGTATTGGCAAAACAATCTTTTTGCTGATAGAAATACGGCTTAATCTCAGCAGGTTCACCCTGAAACTCCTTTATAGCTAAAGTAATACCAAAGGCCGCGGCAATACCGATCAATGGCGCTCCCCGCACCTGAAGTTCCTTAATAGCTTTGACTAAATCTTTAGCCTGGCTGCATTTTTGATAATGAACCTTATCCGGCAGTAAAGTCTGGTCCAATATATAAACATCGTTTTGGTCTTTAAAAATGGGTTTGATCATGTATTAACCCCGGTTTCTTCTAAAATTTTATTGCAATCACACTCTTTATTTTCTGTTATATGCTTGAGGCTCTGTATCATGAGTATTCGGATATCACTTATCTTTTGCTTCATTATTTCTACTACTTCACTGTGGGTCAACCGATGAGGAGAAATCCCGGCGGCAAAATTGGTTATGATGGAAATATTGGCATAACACATTCCCAGTTCCCGGGCCAGACAAACTTCAGGCACACTGGTCATTCCTACTAAATGTCCTCCCACTGCCTTAAACATATCTATTTCAGCAGCCGTTTCAAAACGCGGTCCCTCGGTACAAACATATGTGCCTCCGTTATAAACCGGTATATCAATTTGACTGCCTGTCTTTTCCAATACTTCCCGTAATTCTGAGCAATAAGGTACCGTCATATCACAATGGATAACCCCTTTTTCACCACCATCATAGAACGTACTGTTTCTCGACTTGGTAAAATCAATAAATTGATTAGCCAGGACTATATGACCAGGTTTAAATTCATAATTTAATGACCCCACAGCCGCCGTAGCAAGAATATTTTGAACCCCCAGCTGGTTCAGAGCCATGATATTCGCCCGGTAATTAATCAAATGCGGAGGCAAGCTGTGGCCCATGCCATGCCGGGGGATAAATGCGACCCCGGTTCCTTCAAAATCACCGATCATGACTTTTACTTCACCATATTCTGTTGGCTGAATGATTTCCTGAACATTATCCAGCATTTTGGGATTATATACTCCCGTGCCGCCAATAATCGCAATATTAACCATACATTTGGCCCCCTTAACTCTCAAATAATGCCGCAGCAAATATATCTGCTGAAAAATCACGTAAATCTTCGATTTGTTCACCCATTCCCACTAGTTTAACCGGTATATCCAGTTCCCTGGAAATGGCAATAATGATACCACCTTTGGCAGTACCATCAAGCTTGGTTAAAATAATCCCGGTAACCCCGGTTGCTTCAAGAAATATTTTTGCCTGGCTTATGGCGTTCTGACCTGTAGTAGCATCAAGCACCAGCAGAACCTCTTGTTCTGTTTCCGGCACTTCCTTAGAAATAACATGACGCACTTTACTTATTTCTTTCATTAAATTCACTTTGTTTTGTAATCGCCCGGCGGTATCAATAATTAAAACATCTGCTTTGCGGGCTTTGGCCGCCTGGATGGAATCATAAACGACTGCACCGGGATCCGATCCTTCCTTGTGTTTAACCAATTCTACCCCGACCCGGTCTGCCCATACCTGCAACTGGTCAATGGCTGCGGCTCTAAAGGTATCTCCTGCTGCTAAAATAACTTTTTTGTTTTCCTTTTTAAAACGATAGGCTAATTTGGCAATTGAGGTCGTTTTCCCGGTTCCGTTTACCCCCACAACCATAATCACATTTAATGTGTTCTCCTTAAGTACTAAGGGATCACTTTTTACCAACAAAATCTCTTTGATTGCATCTCTAACTATACCCATAATCTGGTCTGCATCTTTTATTTTATTTTTTCGCACCTCAGCTCTGAGGTTTTCTACCAGTTCAAAGGCTGTTTTTGCTCCGACATCGCCCTGGATCAAAATCTCTTCCAGCTCTTCATAAAAATCATCATCAATTTTTTTTGTGTTTTTTATCAGATTTTCTATTTTCCCGCTTAAGTTCTCCCGGGTTTTACTGAGTCCCTTTTTAAACCGGGCAAATAAGCCTTCTTTCGTTGTTGCCTTGATTTCTTCCTGCTCGCTTTGTGAGCTCTCTTCCGTTAATACCTCAACCTCTTTGGCTGTATCATCAATCACATCATCCATAACATCTAATGCTTTTTCCAGCGATTTCGGGGCTGTTTCATCAACCTGATCATCAACCTCTTTTTGGAGCCTGTTTTTTTTTCTGAATAAATTGTCAAATAAAGCCATTTATCCCATCCTTTTTTCTGTTTATAATTATCCTGCCAAAAAGCGATTTTTGTGATTAATGTCTAGTGACAGAATAGAAGAGCTGCCTTCTTCTGCCATGGTCACACCATAAATGCAATCTCCTATACTAATGATTGAATTACGATGAGTTACTATAATAAATTGCGTATTGGCTGATATGTTACGCAAATAGCCAGCAAATTTCATAAGATTACTCTCATCCAGGGAAGCATCAATTTCATCCAGTACACAAAATGGAACCGGTTTTAGATTCAGCAGGGCAAAAATAAAAACAATGCAAGTTAAAGCCCTTTCCCCACCCGACAATAAATATAACGGCTGCTTTCTTTTGCCCGGCATCTTAACCATAATATTAATTCCTCCGTCCAGGCGATCTGGTAAGGTTTCCAACTCTAACTTTGCTTCACCACCATCAAAAATATGTTTAAAGATTTTGCTAAAATTGTCATTGGTGCGGGTAAAATTTTCTTCAAATTCCTGCAACATTATTTTTTCATTCTCTCTCAGAAGTTTAAGGAGTTTCTGTTTGGCATGAATAACATCATCGAACTGCTGTTGTAAAAATTGATAACGCTGATTAAGTTCGTCATATTCTCGAATAACGCTAGGATCAACAAAACCTAACTCATCAATTCTACATGTAAAATACTCTATCCTCTCTTGTAGCAAATTTAATTCTTTTTTATTCAAATTTGCCGTAGCCAATTCATTGTCATCCCAATGGTATTTTTCTTTTCCTTGAAGGATTAATGTCTCTACTTCTGCTTCGCTGCGGTCAATTTTTACTTCCATCTTGATGGTTTGATCTTCTTCTTGCCTGATTTTTAGTTTTATGCGTTGTATTTCTCCCTGCATCTTATCCAGAATCATCTTAGTCTCAGATATATCCTGCTCCAGGGCTTCCATATGATGCTCAGTCCCCCGGATTTGCTCCTCTACCATGCCTGCTTCATGCCTTAATTGAACTAGATCCTTTTGAAGCTCTATTCTTTGCTTCTGGGATTGCATGCTGTGTTCTCTGCTGTTATGTAAAGTCTGATCATATGAAAAATATACTTCTTTATATCTGGCTATATTGTCAGCGATCTTATTCAATTCTTTTTCTTTCATATCTAACTGGTCTTGGCTGGCAATTAGGCGTTCTCTATTGATATCTAATTCCCTTTCTGTGACTGCCAGATCCCTTTTTTTCCTTTCTAAATCCTGGTTTATTAATTGATTTTGCTCCTTGAACACTTTAAGTTTTTGGTTTAAGCAATTGTATCTTTCTTCTGCTCCGCTTATGTAGTGCCTTAATTCCAGCTGTTGACAGTGCAGATTTTTTTCTTCTTGTTTCAAGTTAGCGATTTCCAAATGATGCTGCTTTATATCATTTTGCAATAAATCCAATCTTATGTTGCAATCCATTAAATCGGTTTTTTGCCGGGTAATTTTTTGGTCCGACAGACTGATTTCTTGTATGAATGCCTGCAGTTCTTCTTCTTTTTCTTCTAAAAGAAGCTGCAAGTTATTTTGTTCCTGCTGCAGGTCCCGGGCCAAGGCTCTAACTTGCAGAACTCCCTTGTGCCCGGAATTAGATGACCCTCCGGTAATAGCGCCGGAAGTATTGATTAAATCACCTTCCAGGCTAACCAGGCGCAGATTAAATTTTCCCTTTCTAAAAATTCTTAGTCCCGCTTCTATATTATCCACCACAAAAATCCGGGCCAGAAGATATTCCACCGCTTTATGATATTCAAGGGGGTAATTCACCAGCTTCACCGCAAAACCAATGCTCCCTTTAATGGCTTTCAATTCCTTTTCTAATTCATAGTTAAAGGGCATCGGCTTTAATATGTCCAGGGGTAAAAAGGTTGCACGTCCATAGCGGTTTTGTTTTAGATATGCAATGGCTTTCTCCGCAGTATCGCTGCTTACTGACAGGAGGTTCTCCAACCCACGCCCGGCTGAAGCCTCTATGGCCAATTCCAGCCCCCGGGGAACATCTATAATTTCTGCCATAACCCCAATAATTCCATCGATCCTGCCGTCCTTGAAACCTTTCATAATTGCTTTTACCCCTGGAGAAAAACCCACCCAGTTATCCTTCATATAAGCTGTTTCCAGGTATTGATTTTTGGCTTTATTGTAGCTGGTTCTAACATTATGCATTTCATGGTCCAACGTTTTCTTGGCTTCATTTGCATGCAGCTTCTGCTCTTCAAGGCCGGATATATAAGACTGAATCTGCTTTTTCTGTATGTCTAAATCATCTGTTTTGCTTTTCATGCTTGCAAGAGATCCCTCTTTAGATTTCCAGTTGTTTTTTATCGCCTGTATTTGGCTGACCAGCCTGATGCCCTTTTCTCTGGTTTTAAATGATTCTTTCTCTATAGCATTCATTTCATTAACTAAACCGGACTCTTCAGCAGCTCTCTTAAAAAACGCTTCTTTTTCAAGTTTGAAGACACCGGCACCGTTTTCTAATTTCGTTTCCATCCGGGCACAATATCGCTCTAAATAAAAATATTCACTCAGTTTTTGCATATATTTCTTTCTTTCCTGCTGGTAATCATCCTTGGTTTCATTTAAATCCAATATAACTTTGCGGATATTCGTTCTGTATTTATTAACATCTTTTTCTGCAATGCTGATTTTATCCTCAAGATTTTTCATTTTTTCTTCTGCTAACTGCATCCGACTTTCCAAAACCACTTGTTGGGATTGTAAACGTACCTGGTCTTCTCTTAAGCGTTGAAATTGCGAGATTCTATTATCTAATTCCTGCTTTTTTTGGTTTTCCTGTTTGCTCCATTCAGTAAGTTGATGCTTCAAACTGTTGGTGCGATTCTTCAACTGCTGCAGAAATACTTTTTTATCTTCTACCTCTTCAAGGCTTTTCTGGATAAAATGAAGTGTTAGCTTCTTTTCCATATGCTTACATTCCGCTGTTAATTTTTCGTGTTCCTTAGCCTTTTCGGCTTTTTTTTGCATTTCGGCCGTCCGGTGCCGGAATTGATTTAATTGTTCTTCCAGAGGCAAAATATCGCTTCCGATAGTTTCAATCCGCTTTAAAACTTCTTCTCTTTGCAGGCGGTATTTAATAATGCCTGCGGCTTCCTCCAACATCATTCTTTTTTCAAATCCCTGGCTGCTTAAAACCAAATCTAATTCGCCCTGACCTATAATAGCATACCCTTTTTTACCTAAACCGGTCCCGGCAAACAGGTGGTTTATTTCCTTTAACCGCACCCGGGTTTTGTTTAAAAAAAACTCACTTTCCCCTGAACGATGGGTTCTTCTTCCGATCATGATTTCCCCATAATCCAATCCCAGGCACCGCTGGTTATTATCCAATGTCAGATTCACGCTGGCCATTCCCAAAGCTTTTTTCTGATCACTACCATTAAAAATAACGTCTTCGTTTTTCTGTCCTCTAAGATTTCTTATGTTGCCCTCACCTAAAACCCATCGTATAGCATCTACAATATTACTTTTGCCACAGCCATTTGGACCCACAATGATATTGATGCCCGGTTTGAAATTGATTTCGGTCTTATCGGCGAAGGATTTAAAACCCCGTGCCTCAAGTGTTTTTAAAAACAATGCTAATCCCCCTGCTGAGAATTTT
>PWPP01000074.1 GCA_003558625.1 Syntrophomonas sp. | reverse complement strand
CGGGTGGGGGGATCATATCATTTACCTCCTCCTTTATGGGTTCTTCGGTGTCACCGCCGCAGGCAGTCAGGGAGACCAGCAGGAGCAGGGCGGTGAGCATTGGCAGCAGGGATATTTTCATGGTTTGTACCCTCCTTCTAAGTCCCCGGGCAGAAGCTTCCGGTCCGGGAATGAAGCGCAGTAGGGGATGTATTTGGCATTGCTCCCTCCTTCCATCGGCTGCCGCAGTGAGGCAGATTAGTATAATCTGGAGGAATTGGATGGTATTTACTGGTTCTATTATATAATAAAACCAGTAAAGGCACCAAATTCCCACCCCGGGGCAGGGATGCCGTTATGCGATAGGGAAGATAATGGGAACCAGACAATGCAAGGAGGGGATTTTATGCATCCCGGAGATCAATCCGTGCCCGGTCAGGGTTCATCCGGGGTCAGACTGGAAAACATCGCCGTATATGATTCGCAGGTGTGGCTGGACTGCCGCCAGGGAGAGGGAACGGTGGCGGCCCTGCCCCACGAAGTGAGAGTACGGCTGCAAATTCCTCTGGGGGGAAAGGTGCGGGTCATCAATCCTGCCAGCGGTGCCGCAGCAGTGCTCATGGCCCTGCCGGCCCAGGCCCGGCTGCTGCCGGGAGGGGATTGTGCCGCTGATGAGGGGGAATGGCATGTTGCCCTGGCAGAGTCCCTGCGGGAGAAGCTGGGACTGAACGAGGTGCCGGCTCCACACCGGGCTGCCCTGCCGGCCTTCAATAAAAAATACACCCCGGTTGATCTGGAAAGCGTCTAGAGCCGGATCCGCATGAAACCGCTCGGTGCTTAAGGTCCCTGTATGCCAGAGGAAGAAACCCTAAACCCCGGGAGAGGAGTTCCGCGGCGCCTGCAGGCGTCGCGGATTTTCGTTGCTGCCACCAAATTCCAATTGATTTTTTACATGAAGGGATAAGCAGGGGGCAAGAACCGCATGCCCTGCGAAAACGTTGGGCTGCCGGCCCTGCTACTCAAACACGTCTTCTTCCAGCTGTTTGATCCGCTCCCGGCGCTTGGCAGTGGCCGGGGCATCAACAAGAAAGGCCGCCCGGAGCACGTCGCCTTCCCGGGTTCCCGGGGGAAGGATTTTACGGGGTAGGGTATAAGTGTGACCCTCATATTCCAAAACCACCATAGCGCCTTCAAAGCGGTCGATAATAAACATGGTATCTCCTCCTAGGGATTGCAGTTCTGACAGGGGCGGTAGCCCTGGTCCAGGGCCTGGTACCGTTTTTCGAAATAGATGCGGTTATGTTCCAGGGGCAGACCGGTGCAATCTGGCCGGTGAAGAACCCCGCTGTTGGCATTACCGATATAGGCGTTACCGGGCCCGGCGTCTGGGGGGGCGGCATCCTTCCCGGGAACCAGATCGGGGAAAGAGTCGCTATTTCCCCGATCTTGGTGCAGCCGCTCCGGCTCCGCCACCAGGTTTTGCCCGTCACTGTAGAATACGATGGTCCCGTGTCGGTCGGTGCGCCATACTTCAATCCCGGCAGTGTCCAACAGCTCCATGATTTCCCGGTGGGGGTGGCCGTAGGGATTATCTGACCCCAGGGAGATGACCCCGGTTTGGGGGGAGACCGCGGATAAAAACTCCGCACAGGCGGCACTGTTGCTGCTGCCATGGTGAGGTATCTGCAGTACCTGGGCCTTGATGGGTTGCCCCGTGTCCAGGATCTCCTGTCCCGACAGGGGGGTGGCATCCCCGGTGAAAAGAAAGGCGTGCCCGCCAAACTGCAGGTGTAAAACGGCACTGTAGTCATTGAGATTTTCATAGGGCGGGTGGTTGGGAGCCACAAAAACGGCCGTGACAGCCGGTTCTGTTTCCAGGCGGATCCCGGCCCGGGTTTCGGTAGCTTTCAGGCCCTTGTTTTTCAGAGTCAGGAGCAGGTTTTCGTAGGTTCGGGTGGTATGGGTGGCCCGGGGCATATATACCCGCCCGATATCGAGGTTCAAGATGACGGCCGGCAATCCCCCGATATGATCGGCATGGGGATGGGTGGCAATGAGATGATGGATTTTACTGATCCCCTGCCCTTTTACATACCGGACCACATGCTCTCCCTGGCCGGGATCCCCGGCATCGATCAGGATGGTTTCCCCCTCGGGCAGGCGGATCAGGATGGCATCTCCCTGGCCCACGTCGATAAAATGCACCTGCAAATGGCCCGGCCCCGGCAGGCTGCCCCGTTCCGGAGACTTGCCACCGGTGCTGCAGGCGGCCAGGAGCAGGATGCAGCAGAACAAAAGGGCCAGGACCAACCGTTTTTTCGTTTTCATGGTTTTTTCTCCTTCACCTGAAATGAGGGACTGTTTCCTTACCATGGTATCATGGTTTCATGGTAATTACAGCTGTTTTAAGGCTGCGGGTCCCCGTTGGGCTTTCTGCCCGGCAAAGGGGCCGGCGAGATACGAAGGGAGGGCTCTTGGCATGGATCCCGTCGATGTTTTTGACCGGAACACGGAGTTGTATGAAGCCTGGTTTGAGGAAAACCAGGGGTTGTTGGAATCGGAGCTAGAAGCCATCCGGCAGGTGCTTCCCCCGGCGGAAAAGGCGGTAGAAATCGGGGTGGGGACCGGAATTTTTGCTTCCCGTTTGGGCATCAAAGAGGGGGTAGAGCCCTCGGAAAACATGGCCCGCCGGGCCCGGGCCCGGGGAATTGAGGTCATCAGGGGACGGGTGGAAGAGCTCCCCCTTAAGGATAGCAATTATGACCTGGCCCTGATGGTGACGGTGGATTGTTTCCTTACCGATGTAGGCCGGGGGCTGGAAGAAATAAAGAGGATCCTGGTTCCGGGAGGTAGCCTGGTGGTGGCCTTCATCGACCGGGAAACGCCCCTGGGCAGGATCTATGAGGAAAACAGGGAAAGCAGCCTTTTTTATCGGGAGGCCCGGTTTCATTCGGCGGCGGAGTTGGAAGCCCGGCTGGAGGCCGCCGGATTTACCATCCTGGCGCGCAAACAGACCGTCTTTACCCGGGAGGACCGGCTGCAGCCGGCAAGGGACGGGGTGGGACAGGGGGTATTTGCGGTGCTGCTGGCCCGAAAAGAAAAATAAGCCCCCCGTGAGGATGGGGTCCTAATTCCTGCCCTACCCGGCTTTTTTTAAAAAAATACGTAGAGCCCTGCTGCGGTTCCTCATGTTCCGGGACCCGAAAAACCCGGGGATAGGGGTATGCCGGCCCCGCTTCACCGGTCCCCTTCCGCTTCGGTTCCAGATACAGAAAGATCCATTTTTTATAATAGCTCTTCCAGCTGGGTCACCAGGCCGGAAAAATGCTCCAGGGCATCATTGACTGGTCCGGGGGTGGTGAGATCAACACCTGCCTGCTGCAGGAGGGCAATGGGATAATCGGAGCAGCCGGCACTCAAAAACTGCAGGTAGCGGTCCACTCCTTCCCGTCCCCGGGTCAGGATCTGTTTCTTCAAGGCCCCGGCGGCGGCGAAACCGGTGGCATATTTGTACACATAAAACGCGGAGTAGAAATGGGGGATCCGGGCCCATTCCCACACGATTTCCGGGTCCAGTACCATGTCCGGGCCGTAATAGAGCCGGTTCAGGTCCCGGTAGGTGGAGCTCAGGTATTCCGGAGTCAGCACCCCGCCCTGTTCCACTTCCCGGTGGATAATTTTTTCAAACTCGGCAAACATGGTCTGGCGGTAAACGGTGCCACGGTACTGTTCCAGGTAGTAGTTGAGCAAAAAGATCTTCTGGTTTTTATCTTTGCTTTTCTCCAACAGGTAATCGATAAGCAGGGATTCATTGACAGTAGAGGCCACTTCGGCCAGGAGGATGGGATACTGGCTGTAGATCCAGGGCTGATTGCGGTCGGAATAATAGCTGTGCAGGGAGTGCCCCAGTTCGTGGGCCAGGGTAAAGACATCATTGATTTTGTTGTCATAGTTCATGAGGATGTAGGGCAGGGTGTCGTAAGTGCCCCAGGAATAGGCCCCCCCGGTTTTGCCCTTGTTTTCATACACATCGATCCAGCCGGAGCTGAAGGCTTTTTCCACGGTAGTCCGGTAATCGTCTCCCAGGACCTGTACCCCGTTCAGCACCATTTCCCGGGCCTCTTCATAGGGGACCTGCATGCGATATTCCTGCAGCAGGGGAGTGTAGAGGTCATACATGTGCAGCTCCTCCAGCTGCAGCACTTTCTGCCGCAGGCGCACATAGCGGTACATGGCTTCCAGGTTGTCATGGACACTGGCAATGAGCTGGTCATAAACGGCCACCGGGACTTTGTCCGCGAATAGGGAAGCTTCCAGGGCCGAGGGATAATTGCGGGCCCGGGCATGGAAAATGTCTTTTTTCACGCTGGAGGACAGGGTGGTGGCCAGGGTATTTTTCAGTCCCATGTAGGAGCTGTAAAGGCCCCGGAAGGCCTCCTCCCGCACCCGGCGGTCCCGGCTTTCCATAAGTCCGGCAAAGCGGCCCTTGGTAATTTCAATTTCCTCTCCCTCCTCGTTCAGCATGGTGGGGAACGTCAGGTCGGCGTTGTTCAGCATATTGAAAACATGGGAGGAAGTCATGGACAGATCCCCGGCCATGGCCAGCAGTCTTTCCTCCCCCGGGGGCAAAATGTGCTCCTTTTGGCGCATGATCTGGTCAAAATAATGGCGGTAGAGACACAGCCGGGGTTCCTGCTCCTGGAACCGGGCCAGGGTCTCGGACTCCAGGGAGGAGATTTCGGGAACGATAAAGGAACTGGCAGTGCCAAACTCGATACTCAGGGCTTCCGCCCGGTCAAACAGGGCCTGATAGGCGGAGTTGTTGTTGTCTTCATCCCGTTTCATGCGGGAATAGACAAATAGCCGGGCAATCGTCCTTTCCAGTTGCTCCGACAGCTGCAGCACGGACCACAGTTCCAGGGGAGAAGCGGTCGATTTTTCCCGGAAGGGGGCCAGCCGGGGCAGGTCCTCTTTCACCGACTGGTAATCCTGTTCCCAGTCCGTAAGAGAGGCATAGATCTCTTCCAGGTTCCACGTATATTGGTCGGGAATTTCGGAACGGGTTTTGATTTGTCTCATGGTATCCGACTCCTTATGGCGTATTTTCATTTCTTTGCCTATTCGCTATTATCGCCCTGTTCCCCTCTAAAAAAGCACCCGAAATGTGTTGAGGGGCCGCGGCCTTCCTCACCCTTTGCAATCCCTTTTCCGCTAAAGAGGAACCTGAATCCGCAGGCAAGCGGGAACAAGGCCTTGTTCTGCCCCGGGAAAGGCTCTCCCCATCCGGCTGGTTTCTTATAACCGGCGACGGCCGCGTAAAAAAACTCCGGCATCGTCACAGAAGCGGTGCTCTGGGGTATACCATGGTAGTGAGGTGGTAGGCGCGGGGTTCTGGGACCGGGACCGCAGCCCTTGCCATGAGGTCCGGGCAGGGCCGGAGCCGGAGCCAGGGTTCCTGCCCCCTGGTACGATGGAGACAGGCTGGTCCCCGGGAGTTATATCTGGGACAGGGCTTGCTCCAGCTCCAGGATATTGGTACAGGCAAAGGCTTTATCACAGACCTCGGCATAAACCTGCATCACGCTGTCACCGGATCCCCAAAGCATCTCGGCCTCGGGGTTAAACCAGTAGATTTTTTTCACCTGCCGCCGCATCTCCTTTAACACCCCGGCTTCGACTTCAAACCAGTTGTTGCGGCCGTCCCCGAAAATGAGGATGGTGGTCTTGGGGGTTAGATACTGGCGATGGCGTTCATAGAACGCGCGCAGGGAATAGCCGTAATTGGTATAGCCTCTCTGGCCAACCACTTTGGACTTTTCCAGAACATGGCGGCGCAGGTTCAGGGGGTCTCCCCTGAGCAGCAGCCCTGTGATGTCGTCCACTTCATCGATAAAGGCAAAGGAATGGATCTGGCGGAAAAATTTTTCCAGGGAAGCTACCAGGGCCAGGGAAAAACAGCTGAAGTTCATGACCGAGCCCGACACGTCGGACAGGGTTAAGATGACCGATTTTTCCTTGCTTTTCTGCACCGTATACAGGTTAACCGGGATTCCGCCCGTAGACATGCTGTTGCGGATGGTGCGCCTGAAGTCCAGGGTGTTGTGGTCGTTCATTTTTTTCCTTTTGACGAATTTGCTGGCCAGGCGCCGGGCCATAAGAGGAAACAAGGCCTCCAGCCGGCGGATGTCGTCCAGGCTGGCCAGGCTGAAATCTTGCTCCAGGGGGTTTTTTTTCCCCCCGGGGGAATGGGCCGAGCTGCTGTTGCCCATAGGTGAACCCATACCCAGGTCAAAGTCGCTGACCGCAGTTTCTTCCTCAAAATAGTCCTCCTCCGGTTTCAGGCCCAGTTTCCTGCGACGCTGGATGAAATCTTCCATGGTATTGACATCAAAGAAGTTGTCAAACACTTCGTCAAAGGACGGCTGGTAGGCATAATCCTTGACCAGGGTGGCCAGAAGGGTGGAATAGAAATAGGTCTTGTTGGACCAGTCCACCAGCAGTACCGCCTGGCAGCAGTCCCTCACCTGGCTGGTGGTGACGGGGATTCCTTCATGGCGCAGCTCCTGAAAAAAACTTTGCAGATAATGTAAAACAGACATATGCTCCTCCCTCATTTGACATCAGCCCCGGTTAGCGGGGGGGAAACTCCAGGTCCTGGCGGCTGTAGATGATACGCTGGATCTTGGTCTGGTCTTCATGGTATTTGACCAGGGTGCTTAAGGTCTGCAGGGTGGATTCGACATCCACATCTTCCCGGCCCAGCCACAGCAGGGAGGAGGCCCAGTCGATGCTCTCGGCGATGCTGGGGGGTTTCTTTAAGTCCAGGCCCCGGATGCGGCGTCCCACCTGGGAAACTTTCTGGGCCAGGTGCTGGGGAATGCCGGGCAGTTTCAGCAGTAGGATTTCTTCTACCATTTCCCGGGAGGGGAAGTCCAGGTACAGGTAGAGGCATCT
>PWPP01000046.1 GCA_003558625.1 Syntrophomonas sp. | reverse complement strand
CAGGGGAGTCTCCCTATCATTTCATTGAAGTCATGGCATGCCCGGGAGGTTGTATTGGTGGCGGAGGACAGCCTATTACCAAGGCTAATGCCATGCGGCAGATCCGCATTGATGCCATTTATGAGGAAGATCTGGCTTGCGAAATCAGAAAATCCCATGAAAACCCGGAAGTGAAAACCATATATGAGGAATTCCTCCATGAACCCCTGGGTCACAAATCCCATGAGCTGCTTCATACCCACTATCACGCTAAAAACAAAAAAATACTTTAAAACTATTTAATGGAATAAACAAAAACGGGGTGAGCCAAAGAAAAACCCCCTCCACACAGGAGGGGGTTTTTTGCGGGTGCTTTTTAAAAAGAATAGTCCTTAGTGAAGTATAAATATTATGCAGCGACTCGTTTTTCTTTGGCCAGTTGAGCCTGGGATTTGGGTTGTTTAACCAGCAGGGTCATGCCACCGGCAATGACACAGAGAACAGCTGCAATCAAAAAAGCCTGGGTAAATGCGATTGCTGTTCCGATCTGGGGACCGATAATAGCGGCAGAGCCATACGCCAGGAATACGATTCCGTAGTTAGTACCCAGGTTTTTGGTTCCATAGTAATCTGCTACCAGAGAGGGGAACAGAGCCAGGAAACCACCAAAACAGAACCCGATTAAAGAGCAAAGCAGTAAGAAGGTTGCATAAGTCATGGTAAAAGCACTCATTAAGAACATGGCGGCTGCGGCCAGGGTATACATTACAATCAATGATGTAATCCTACCAAGTTTATCCGAGAGTGTACCCCACACGATGCGGCCGGTAGCATTAAATATAGCGATGATGACCACGGCGTTGGCAGCGGTAGCGGCTGTCAGGTTAACCAGGTTCATTCCTATATCAGCAGCGAGACCAATCACCATAAGTCCGGCTAAACATCCAAACAGGTACATGACCCACAGCATATAAAACTGAGGTGTAGAAAGCATTTCTTTGGTAGTGAAGTCATTACTTCCGCCACCGGAGGCAGTTGCCGGAGGTGTCCAGCCTTTGGGGACAAAGCCAGCTGGTGGAACTACCAGTAGCTGTGCTCCTATAACAATGGCAACCATATAAATAATGCCCAGATACATAAAGGTGGAAGCTACGCCAATCGTACCCAAAAAATTGACGATAATAGGTTTAAAGAGAAGAGCACCGGCTCCAAACCCAGCTACTGCTATCCCGCTAATCATGCCTCTCTTATCGGGAAACCATTTTAAACATGTGGCCAGGGGACATACATAAGCAGTTCCGATACCAGCCCCTCCGATTAAGCCGTAAAACAAGTATAACTGGGTTAGGGTTGTTGCCTGACTGGCGAGAAGAAGACCGGCTCCCAAGAGCAAACCTCCTACGGTAGCTACCCATCTGGGTCCAATTTTATCCTGGATTTTACCGGCAATGATCGTGAAAACCGACATGGTGGCAATGGTGATCGAAAACGTTAATACCACGCCGGAGGCTTCCCAACCGTATAACTGGATCAGGGGCTGGTTAAAAAGACTCCAGGCATAAACAGCACCCAGACACAACTGAATCAAAACCGCTCCTAAAACTACAATCCAACGGTTAACTAGCTTTTTCTCCATCTTAAAAATCCTCCTTTTTGGGATTTAATAATAACAACCTAATAACACAATAAAGTCTGGCATAAAAAATCTCTGGGGAGACAAGCTGCTATCATATTTACAAAACCTTTATCGTTAAAAGTATTACAAGGAAAAAGCCGCTCAACTTCCTTGCTGATTTCATTATCCTCCTTTCATATTATCAATGTTAGACGAACCATTTTTCTTAATTACTATCATATAATATTATGTGATATTTTTCTCTAGCTTAGAATGATTTTGTTATTTTTATTGTATATTTTGCTCTCGTGACGAGCTTCACAACCATTTTTAAGGTGTGAACATAACAACTATATACCGTCTATTTTTATGATGTATAAAGGGCGGTATTATTGACATTATGAGGCTTGCAGGAAGGGAATGGAAAGGGAAATAGAGGGAAAAATAATAGCTATTTTGTCGAAAAAAAGAGGTAAACAATCTTTTAGTTAGCATGAATGACATGAAAATGTGCCCCATATATAGCATAATTAAACGCTATATGCATTTTTCAGGAACAACATTCATACTGTGCCCCCAGCGGAGGTATGAATGATAGCAAGTAAATCTGTAAGCGGAGTTCTGTATTGGATAGCCATCTATCTTGGATGCCTGTTACCAGATATCTCTAGCGACCTAACCCGGGAACGAAGCGGGCAACTTCATAGTTCCTCTATTTGGTCTTGCTCCGGGTGGGGTTTACCGAGCCGAGTAGTTACCTAATCGCTGGTGAGCTCTTACCTCACCTTTCCACCCTTACCGGGCATTGCTGCCAGGCGGTTTGTTTCTGTGGCACTAGCCTTAGGGTTGCCCCCACTGGACGTTATCCAGCACCCTGCCCTGCGGAGCTCCGACTTTCCTCAGGTTTTAATACCTGCGACTATCTGATTTACTTGCTTATCTTCCAAATTTAAATTATACAGGCTATATTTAGGAAAGTAAAGTTGTTGTCGTTGGCTGTGTAGTTGGTCTGTGATAATGTTGTAACTGTCATAAGAATAACCCGGTTTTTTTTGCCGGAGCATAAATTTTTTCTGTATTTCCGTGGGTCTTGTGGTTAAGGATTTATTATTTATTGTTGGAGCCGGACAGTCAGTAAATCCTGACTGGTTTTCCTTCAAATAAATAAAAAAAATTTTTTATTGAGAAGGAATAACATAATTTTTAGAGAATACAATTACAGAGCAAAATGGGTCGTGATATTCAGATTATCGATTTGACAACAAGATATGGAGCTTCAATGAACACGAATTATTAAAAGGGGGGTGAAAAGGTGGTAACTATTATAGGAGCAGCAGCAGGAGACGGTGGGTCCCTGTATTCCAACCCGTTGGTACAGATAGGATTAGTTCTTGTGACAACCTATATATTTCTGAAATTTTGTTCTTTTGCCAAAAAACAACAGCTGGCTAAAGGAGCAAAAAAGATCGTATATATTATTACCGGATTAGGACTGGTTGGCCTGAATGTTCTTTACGGTCAGGGTAATGCAGCCGTAATAGCAACAGGAGATTGGACTCTGGCATCGATTGCTTTGTTAAGTTCATTTGCCCTGGTTTTCATTTTTGCTTTTGCTTTAATGGCAGAAACCAAAACAGAATAAAGGTAAAACAAAAAGGCGGTTAAAACCGCCTTTTTTGTATGGGGAGATATATTAAATGGCTAATTTATAATAGAATGAAATATATAATTTCATGAAAAATGGAGGTGGGATCTTGATAGAAGCAACGTATAATAAAATCTACCGCTTTGACAAGGAACAGGGAATTGGGGAAATTACCGATTTGATGATTGTGGAAAAAAAAGTGGATCTTACGGTCAATGAAAAATACTATGCCGCTTTTTACTGTACTCCCACTCATTTAGATGAATTGATGCTGGGTTCCCTGGCCTTAAAAGGAAAAATCCATTCTTGCAGGGATATTAAGAAGATTGAGATCAAAGGGTATGAGGTTAATATAAATATAGCAACCGAGCCTTCTTTAAATAGATATCCCAGGGGGCGAAAGACTTTTATAACCCGCCCGGTAAAGGCAGAAGATGTGCTTTTTCTGATGCAAACCCATCTAAAAAGCTCTGAATTACATACTCAAACCGGGGGAGTGCATGTGATGAGCATTGCAAAAGGGCGGGAAATACTCTTAACCCGGGAAGATATTGGCCGCCATAATGCAGTAGATAAGATTTTTGGTAAATGCTTTATGAATAATATCACTTTAGAGGACAAGATCTTCCTCAGCAGTGGCCGTATCACCCATGAAATTATTAACAAACTTATCGCCATGGGCCCGAAAATTGTGGTTTCTAGAGCAGCAATAAGCACGAAAGCCATGGAATGCGCCGAAAAAGAAGGTGTTACGCTCATTGGTTTTGCCCGGGAACAGAGGTTTAATATTTATACTCATCCGCAACGAGTCTGTAGCTGATGTAATTAGGAGATAATCATGTCGGAATATGTAACCTTAACCCTGGTGGACCAGGAAAAAACCTACAAATTTCATACCCTGAAAGGGAAAAACCTTTGGGAAACAGTCCAACTGTCAGGCGGCCAGATTCCTGGTGTCTGTGGTGGAAGAGGCACCTGTGGGAAATGCAAACTAAAAATTGAGGGAGAACGAGGACCTGTAAAAGCAGAAGAGCTTAAGCATTTGTTACCCGATGAAATCAAGCTGGGTTATTGCTTAGCCTGTTTGCATCATATTACAGGCCCGTTAACAGTTTATCTGGAACCAGGGGATCGGGAAGTCAAACCGGGTATTAGGAAGAGTCCGATCATATTAGCCCGAGATTTTAAACCCCAGTTGAATGTTGAAAGTATCAGCTTTTTTATACCGGGATTGGAAAAAGAGGCACCCATTCCAATGTTAACCCGGATCCAGAAAGCACTGCCGAATTGCAGCATCAGAATATTGCCACCTACTCTAAACAAACTAAACTACCTGGATCGGGCAGGAAGACCAGCCATTGAACTATTTGCAGTAGTTTATGACCAAAATGAAGTGAGACATATCACCGATAAACAAAAGGAATTGTTCGGTTTGGCCATTGATCTGGGCAGCACCACGCTATTTACCGCCCTGGCGAATCTAAACCAGGGAGAAACGGTGGCAGTCAGAGCCATGAATAATATGCAGAGGGTATATGGGGAAGATATTATATCCCGCATATCTTATTGTCAGGATCACCATGATGGCTATAAAGACTTGCATCAGATTCTGGTCAACAATATCAACAGTATGATCGAGGCAATGCTACATGAAATCGTTTTATGCCCGCAAAGCATATATAAAATCGTGGTGGTGGGGAACCCGGTCATGCTCCATTTTTTATTAGGCTTAGAGGTAAGAGGATTTGCCCAATCACCCTACACCGGGTTATTTAAAGGACAGTTTAACATGAAGGCAGGGGAAGCCGGCCTCCAAGCCCATCCTTTAGCGGAATTGATTCTCTTGCCTCAGGTGGGAAGCTTTGTTGGTTCTGATTTGGTAGGAAGCCTGGTCTATCTCGCTGAAGCTATGGATGAACATAGCAGGTTTTTATTTATCGATATGGGTACTAACTGCGAAATATTGCTATATAATAAAGGAAAAATGCTGGCAGCCTCAGCTGCAGCGGGACCGGCTTTTGAAGGCGGTGCTATATCCTGTGGCATGAGAATGGGCCCAGGGGCCATTGAACGGGTAACCCTGGAAAACCATACCTTAATCTTTAATGTTTTGGGGGAAGATAAACCCCGGGGCTTATCCGGGTCAGCAGTTATTGATCTTTGTGCCTGCCTGCTGCGAAATGGAACCCTGGAAGAAAACGGAAATATAACAAGTGACGCCCATTTGGACCACGA
Organism: Syntrophomonas sp.; assembly: GCA_003558625.1. Lineage (GTDB taxonomy): Bacteria > Bacillota > Syntrophomonadia > Syntrophomonadales > Syntrophomonadaceae > PWPP01. Next base: position 1,668 of record PWPP01000046.1, on the reverse strand, counting down.
TATAAAAACCACCGGTGCAGGCAATTGTATCATCCTGGTTGCAGGAGAAGAGGAACAGGGCCCGTTGTTTTTTACCCAGGAAGATGTCCGCCAGGTCCAATTAGCCAAGGCAGCAATCAGGACCGGCATAGAGATGTTATTGGAACAGGAAGGTTTAAGCTATAAGGATTTGCACCAGGTTTTTATGGCCGGGACCTTTGGAAGCTATATGGACCCCCAAAATACGATTGCGATTGGGCTGTTGCCTCCCGTACCAGTGGATATGATAAAAAATGTCGGCAATTCTGCAGCAGCGGGAGCTATGATGGCTTTATTATCTGAAGAAAAAAGAACACAGGCGGTTAAGATAGAAGAAAAAGTGTCTCATGTAGAACTTTCCCTGCAACGAAACTTTCAAGAGAAGTATCTGGCCTATTTGAATTTTTATAATCCGGTAACTGAATAAAATATTTACCGGATCTGTGTTTAAACGACCTGTAAAGCCGCGGAAAAGAAGCCCTTGAGGTATAAGGTCTCTCAGGGGTATATTTATGAGGAATAGGTGGGAAGCTAGATGCAATCTTACCGGTCAAGGGATGGTTACTGATCACGGAACCCAGGCGATTTGGTTGGAAAGGGCACTCCATAAAAAAAAGATAAAGGGTAGGTGTTAAAACCGGTGTTAGATTATCATGTCCATGTCCTGTCTCATGGTGAATACCAATATACCAGGGGGTGGATACAAAAACACCTGGATAAAGCCAAAAAAAGAAACCTGGAAGAAATCGGATTATGTGAACACGGAGAATTTGCCGGATCTATTGATTGGGCCCTTATCAAAGAGTTTCGTCAACATGTTGGTATTCCCATTAAAATAGGTTTGGAAATCGATTTTATTCCGGGACGGGAAGAAGAAACTGAGCGACTAATCCGTTCCGGGTACTATGACTATATCATCGGATCGGTGCATTTTGTTGAAGGATGGGGCTTTGATCATCCCGATTATAAACAGGTTTATGATGAGTGGGATCTGGATCTTCTGTATGAACGTTATTTCCAATTATTACAGGATGCAGTTAAAACCGGTTATTTTGATATTTTGGGTCACATAGACCTGATCAAAATATGGGGGCACCGACCACTAAAGCACAATATCCTTGATTTTGCCCTCCCGCTTTTAAAGGTGATAAAAGACCATAATATTGTGGTGGAGATAAACAGCTCCGGGTTAAGAAAACCGATTCAGGAAATATACCCTTCCGGGGATATTGTGCAGGCAATGTTTCAACTAGATATCCCGGTTACGGTGGGGTCAGATGCTCATCACCCGGAACAGGTAGGGGAAGGCTTGGAGGCAGTGTATCAATTATTGAAGAAAACAGGGTATAAGAAAATAACTTCATTTACGCTGCGGAAACCATATATCCGATCCATTTCATCTTAGAAGCTGGAGGTTATTATGGGCAGCTTTGTCATTCTTATTTTAAGCCTGGGAGTCATTTTAGCCGGGGCAGAACTTTTTGTTAACGGAGTAGAATGGCTGGGTAAAAAGCTAAACCTGTCTGAGGGAGCCGTAGGCAGTGTACTGGCTGCGGTGGGAACGGCCTTGCCCGAATCTATTATTCCCATCATTGCCATTGTTCTCCACCAGGGGGATCAAGGACATGAAATAGGAATTGGAGCTATATT
>PWPP01000114.1 GCA_003558625.1 Syntrophomonas sp. | reverse complement strand
TTTAATTGTGGGGGAAACCACCTGTGATGGCAAGAAGAAAATGTTCGAAATAATGCAGGAGATTAAACCGGTCCATGTTATGCAGCTTCCCTACCGGAAGCATACCGAGGAGGCCTTTGCTCTCTGGCTGGAAGAGATGCGGCTGCTGCGTAAACGTATAGAAGAAGAATTTGATGTTAGCATAAGTGATGATAACATCTGGAAAGCCATAGAATTAATGAACCGGGAAAACGAGCTGGCCCAAGCCATTGCAGACCTGAATCAGGCTGATCCGCCTGTGATGAGCGGGATCGAATTGTTAACGGTTTTATGGTCCCGGGGTTTTAATATTGATAAAAATGAAGTAATCTCTATGCTTTCATCCCTCCTGGCAGAGTTAAAAAACAAAGACCCTCTAAAACCCGGTCGGCCCAGGGTTTTACTGACCGGATGCCCGGTGGGAATCGGAACGGAAAAAATCATTACCCTGGTGGAAGATGGAGGCGGAACCGTTGTAGCCTTAGAGAATTGTACCGGTTATAAAACCTTGAGTCTCAGGGCCCTTCGGGAACAAGAAGACCCCTTGGTGGCTTTGGCACAAAAGTACCTCCAAATACCCTGTTCCTGTATGAGCCCCAATGATGACCGCTTAACCTTATTAGAGAATATGTTGAGGGATTTTTCGGCGGATGCGGTCATAGATTTAACCTGGCAAGCCTGTCATACGTATAATATAGAATCATACACCATCGCGAACCTGGTCAAGCAAAAGCAGATTCCTTTCTTACAGCTGGAAACGGATTATTCCACTTCCGACCTGGAAAGTTTAAAAGTCAGAATAGAAGCTTTGCTGGAGATGGTATAAACATGATAACCATAGGTTTGGATATTGGTTCTGTGGCTACCAAAGGGGTCTTGATCACAGGCTCGAAACAGCATCGGATCATACTTCCTACCGGATGGAGTCCCCGGGAAGCAGGGTATCAGACCATAGATACACTGTTAAGCCAGGAGGGGATAGAAAGAAAAATGGTTCATGGGATCGTCGTTACCGGTTATGGCAGGGTAGCATTGGAAGAAGCCGATAAAACCATTACTGAAATCAGTTGTCATGCCCGGGGCATTTCTGCCACCTGTCCGGAGGTGAAAACGATTATCGATATTGGGGGACAGGACAGTAAAATAATAAGAATAAACGGAGCCGGTAAGGTGCTGGATTTTGCCATGAATGATAAATGTGCCGCCGGCACCGGTAGATTTCTCCAGGTGATGGCGGTGGTCATGGGTTTGGATATTGGAGAAATGGGGGCGAGAGAAAACCCGGAGACCATGATAGGTATTAACAGTATGTGTACGGTTTTTGCCGAATCTGAAATTATTGGCTTGTTGGCCCGGGGTATGGATAAAGGCGGAATTATCGCCGGGTTGCACCAGTCGGTAGGCAAAAGAGTGACAGCCATGGCCCGGCGTCTGGGATTGGAATCCCAAATTGCCTTTACGGGTGGAGTGGCTAAAAATAGCGGGGTGATAAGGGCTTTAACTGAGGAACTGGGCAGAGAAGTTTTGGTGCCGGCAAATTGCCAGTTTACCGGAGCCTTGGGAGCGGCATTACTGGCCCGGGAATTATAGGGGAACCCATGTTTTCACATCAGACCGATCAATTTTTTAACCGGGTCACAGGTAACGGATGGATTTAAATATGAAAGGAATGATTTTTATGCAGGCAGGAGTACGGAATCAATTTAAAGGAAGAGTAACGGAAATTGTTTTAGACGGGGTTATGGCCCAGGTTACAGTATTGGCCGGGGAGCAGGAAATCACCTCTGTAATGACCAAAGAATCATTGCAGCAAGCGGATTTTAAAGTGGGGGATGAGGCCACAGCGTTAATTAAGGCGGTAAATGTGGTTTTAATCAAATAGGAAATGGAAAATAATGGATATCAGGCCTTAAGATTCAGGAACCGGAATAGTGAATGCCTGCAGGTATGATTCATTTATCCGGCACATAGGATGGAAAAAACAACAATGATTTAGATGAGAGGGGGAAGATCCTTGCAGGAAAAAATTATTGATGCCCGTGGTCTGGCCTGTCCCCAACCGGTAATAGCTACCAAAAAAGCCATGCAAAAGTATGAAGGGGGACAGCTGATCACCATTGTAGATAATAAAACAGCTTTGGAGAATATACAAAAACTGGCAGCCGGACAGGGATTTTCCAACCAGGTTGAGGAAAAATCGGGGGAATTTTATGTTTATTTAACCCGGGAGAAAGCCCCGCTGCCCAACCGGGAATCGCCAGAGGAAGCTGGCCGCAAAACAGTAGTTTTCATCACCCGGAGACATCTGGGGCAGGGGGCAGAGGAACTGGGGGAAGGCCTGATGAAAAGCTTCCTCTACACCCTGACTGAAAGGGAGGAAGAGATTAAACATATCATCTTCATGAACTCAGGAGTATTTTTATCTACGTCTGATTCCCCGGTATTGGACTATTTGAAAGACCTGGAAGCTAAAGGAATAGGGATCTTATCCTGTGGAACCTGTTTGGATTTTTATGGTCTAAAGGAAAAGCTGCAGGCCGGTCAGGTTACAAACATGTTTGATGCTGTGGACATATTGCTGCAGGCTAAAAAAATAATTAGCCTTTAGTTTTGTGACAAACATTCCATCATGCCGGCGTTAACATAGAGGCCCACATCACATGCTATTGCTGAGCCCAAGGGAGGAGACGGAATTATGAACAGAATATATATGGATAATGCTGCTACGAGCTTTCCCAAACCGGAATGTGTATACCGGGGTGTGGATTTCTTCAATCGGTACATGGGAGGGAACCCCGGTCGTGGCAGCAGCCTGACGGTATTAAAGTCAGGGTCCGTATTGCATGAAACCAGAGAAGCTTTGGCAGAACTCTTTAATATAAGCGACAGTGCAAGGATTGCTTTTGCCCTAAATGTTACCGAGGCAATAAATATTGGTTTGAAAGGGATTCTTAACCCGGGAGATCATGTGATAACTACCAGCATGGAGCACAATTCTGTTGCCCGGCCCCTGTATGTATTATCTTCTGCCCGGGGGGTGGAATGGACCGCAGTCCCGTGTTCACCCCTGGATGGATCTTTGGACCCCGAAGAACTCAGGAAGGCCATCCGACCTCATACCAGGATGATTTGTATGCTTCATGCCTCTAATGTGACCGGGACCATCATGCCCCTCACCCAGGTGGGCGACATTGCCCGGGAGAACGGGATTTTATTTATGGTGGATGCCGCTCAGACCGCCGGAGTTTTAGAAGTGGACGTGGTACGACAGAACATCGATATAATGGCCTTTACCGGACACAAAGGCTTATTGGGGCCCCAGGGTACGGGAGGTATTTATGTAAAACCGGGTCTTTATATAAAACCATTAAAAGAAGGGGGGACGGGATCTGCTTCCGAGAGTTTAATTCAGCCGGATTTTATGCCCGACATGTATGAAAGTGGAACCCAAAATACCCCGGGCATAGCCGGGTTACTGGCAGGAGTGAATTTCATTAAGGAAACGGGCTTAGCAAAGATACACGCTCATGAACAGGCTCTGACCCGGATGTTGTTGGAGGGTCTGCAGGAAATGAAAAAAGTAAGGGTATACGGTCCCCAAAACACCAGCCGGCGAACTGCGGTTGTTCCGTTTAACATTCAAGGGCTGGATTGTGGTGAAGTTAGTTTTATCCTGGATAATGAATACGGTATTACCACCCGGTCGGGCTTGCATTGTGCTCCGTTGGCCCATGAAACATTAAAAACCAAGGCCCTGGGTGCCTGCCGCTTAAGCCCCGGTTTTTTCAGCACCGAAATGGAGGTTATGGAGGTCATAAAAGCCATCGCGGCCATATACCGCCGGCAAAGGACCTGAAGCGGGTTTTTAAGAAAAAACATCGATCCATGACGGTCTTAACCCGGCTTCAATAAAGGTTAAGGTTGCCTGTGCCCACGAAATATTAATAAATAATCAATAAACCGCATAAAAAATGGTATAATGACCTTAAATGCACAGGCTCCTAACTTATTTTAAGGTAGGTGGTACTTTTGAAGCTAAGGGAAATAATGACCCAGGATATTATTTCATTATTGCCCCATATAACTGTCAGGGAAGCAGCGGATATATTTTTACAGTACCGCATTGACGGAGCTCCGGTAATCGATGAAAAAGAGAATATAATAGGCATATTTACCAAAAGTCATATTATGAGATATGTACGGGATGATTATCCGATAACCACCCTGGTAGAGGAATTAATGACCCGGGATATAACCTTTGCCCATCCTGAAGATGACATAGAGGATTTACTGCAACACAGTGAAGTAGGGCGTTTGGTAATTGCCGAAAATGATAAAATGATAGGCTTATGCACCAGAACTGATCTGGTTAAAGCCTTTTTTAATTCTTACAAAGACATTGTAAGCGAGATGGAGACAATCATAAATTCCACCCATAATTTGATCGTTTCGGTGGATAAAGAGGGTAGAATCAATATCTTTAACCGGGCAGCCGAACAGGTTCTGGGAATGCGGGCCGAAGAAGTAAAGGGCAAGAAAATTATTGATGTCGTTCCTACCAGCAAACTTCTTCACACGGTTTCCACCGGGCAGGCAGAACCCCTGCAAAAGATTGAAATTGGTTCCAGATGTTTTATCTCAAACCGTTCCCCGATTAAAAAAGAGGATAAAATTATTGGAGCCGTTGCGGTTTTACAGGACATATCAGAAATGGAAAGCATATCTTTGGAATTAGAAACCGTTAAATCATTAAACCGTGAACTGGATGTGATCATTGATTCTTCCTTTGACGGTTTATACGTTACGGATGGAGGCGGAGTGACCATCAGGGTTAATAAGGCCTTCGAAAGAATGAGCGGATTAAAGGCTGAAGCCATTATTGGCCGGGAAATAAACAGCCTGGTGCCGGACAAGATTTTTTCCCCGTCGGTGACAGCCGAAGTCATTAAGAAACAGAAGCCCGCTACCATTCTCCAGGAAACCATGACCGGAAGAACCACCCTGTCCACAGCCAGCCCCGTTTTTGATGAAGAAGGAAATCTGTTCAGGATTGTAGCCAATGTCAGAGATATTACCGAACTCAAGGAACTGGAAAGAAAACTGGAAAAAACCGAGGAACTTAAGAAACGCTATGAAAACCAACTGAAAGCCTACAATCCGGAAAACAATCACTACAGCCGGGTGGTAGCCAGTTCTTACAAAATGAGAGACCTGATCAGTCTGACCACCAAGCTGGGAGAAGTCGATTCCACCGTTTTGATCACCGGGGAGTCAGGGGTGGGCAAAGAGCTAATCGCTGAAATGATACACAGCAACAGCAACCGCAAGGAAGGGCCGTTTATTAAAGTGAACTGTGGGGCCATTCCGGAAAATCTTCTGGAATCAGAACTATTCGGGTATGAACCCGGATCCTTTACCGGGGCGGCCAAAGAAGGGAAGAGCGGCTTATTTGAACTGGCGCATAAAGGGGTCGTTTTTTTGGATGAAATCGGAGAAATGCCTTTTAATCTGCAGGTAAAGTTATTACGGGCTTTACAGACCCGCGAAATTATCCGGGTCGGTGCCAGTAAATCAAAACATATCAATATGAGGGTTATTGCCGCTTCTAACCGTGATCTGGTTAAAATGGTTCAGGAAAAGACCTTTCGGGAAGACCTCTTCTACCGGCTTAATGTCATTCCGGTTCATGTGCCTCCATTGCGGGACCGTAAAGAAGATATCCCCCCCCTGATCCAGCATTTCACCGACATATTCAATCGAAAATATAATAAAAATAAGTACATAGTGACGGAGATTATTGAAGTTTTGCAAAATTACAGCTGGCCGGGCAATGTCAGAGAGCTGGAAAACTTTATCGAAAGACTGCTGGTTATAACCCCCGGAAACCGCATCACCATCAGGGATATCCCCGCATCTTATATCGAAGCCGGGAGTTCAGTAGGATCCAAGGTCAATATTACCGGATTATTGACCCTGAAAGATGCGGTGGAAACAGTAGAAAAACAGTTGATTGAACAAGCGGTGATGCAGTATAAAACCACCAGAAAAATTGCGAAAGTTCTCCAGGTCAATGCCTCAACCATCTCCAGGAAGGCAGCCAAGTACAATATTAATATAAATACTCACTAAATCGCCAATTTCTAGGAGGGCGATGCAGAAATGCAACGGATGTTGCAAAAATGGAACAGATGACATAAAGCCCTGTTTATGGGCAAAAAAAAACCAGAAGTGCAGATGATCGCTAATTTGTCTAAAAAAATGTTGCAAAAACGCACCAACAGGGAGGGTTTGGAAATGAGAGTGTAATAACATTGTAACCCTAGTAAGCACTGGATTTGTGGGTATATTTAAGCTGTTGGCATATATATTGCATATTATTTTGGATATAGTGTGGATCGAGCCATGAAGCCAGAGCAGGGAATGCAAGGTATTGTATTCTTATTTTCGTGTCGAGAGGGGGTGAAATGGGGTAATTAAACAATACATCCAACCATTATTAAAACATCCAACCATTATTTGCAAAATTAAGTCACCGAAAAAAAAGGAGGAAATAATAACATGAGAGAAGTTGTTGTTGTTAGTGCAGCCAGGACCGCTATTGGTTCCTTTGGAGGCTCATTAAAATCTTTTACAGCCCAAGAATTAGGGGCCATGGCCATTAAAGAAGCGATTAACAGAGCCGGTATCAGCCCTGATATGATCGATTATGGATTTATGGGACAGGTTGTTCCCGCCGGATGCGGCCAGATTCCGGCACGTCAGGCCATGCTTAAGGCCGGAGTACCCAATACTGTGCCATCAATCGGCATCAATAAAGTCTGTTCATCCGGGATTAAGACCATCGACCTGGCTACCCAGATGATCCAAACCGGAAAGGCCGATATCTGCATCGCCGGTGGTATGGAAAGTATGACCAATGCCCCCTTTGCCATCCGTGACATGAGATGGGGAGCCAGAATGGGAACCCCTAACCGCCCTGCGGTCGACCTGATGGTCTGGGATGGCCTCTGGTGTGCCACCCATGACAAGCACATGGCCGTGCTCGGATCTGCTACCTGTGCCGAATTTGAAATACCCCGGGAAGCCCAGGATAAATGGGCCCTGCGCAGCCAGAACAAAGCCGAAGAAGCGATCAATGCGGGCAGACTAAAAGATGAGATCTTCCCCGTGGAGATTAAAGGCAGAAAAGGTGCGGTAACCGTATTTGACACCGATGAGCAGCCCAGACCCGGTACC
>PWPP01000141.1 GCA_003558625.1 Syntrophomonas sp. | reverse complement strand
GATTCAGTCAGCCAATGCCGATATGGTGGTAGTTGATTCATCGGTGGGGATAGAAATAATCGACGGGGACCCCCATATTTGGTTATCACCACGACTGGTTCAAGTCCAGGTGGAAAATATATATCGTGCCCTGGCCCAGAATGACCCTGATAATATTCTTTATTACCAGTATAATAAAGAGCGGTTTTTAGCAGAACTGGTGGATTTAGACCAGGAGCTGCAAGGGTATTTCACCCAGGTAGAAAGAAAGACCTTTCTGGTGTATCATCCTGCCTGGAAGTATTTTGCCCGGGATTATGGTTTGCAGGAATTAGCCGTAGAAAGGGAAGGAAAAGAACCTTCTCCCAGGGAATTAGCTCTTTTGATTGATCAGGCCCGGGAGATGGGGTTAAAAAACATTTTAACTTCTTCTTATCATGGGCTTAGATATGCGCGCGGTATTGCAGAGGAACTTGGAGGAGAAGTCATCATCATAAATCCCATGCCAGTTGATTATATTGAGGACATGAGGGAAATGGCGCAGCGGATAGTTCGAGAATTAAACTCATAGGAGTTGAAGGAATGTCAATTTCCAGCCGCAATAATATTGTCATCCAGATCAAAAACCTATGGGTATCTTTAAAAGACCGGATCATCCTGGAGGATATCAACCTAACGGTTTGGGATGGAGATTTTCTGGGGATTATCGGACCTAATGGCGGGGGAAAAACGACGTTGCTCCGTGTGATCCTGGGCCTGGTAAAACCCATGCAGGGCAGTGTGCAAGTTCTCGGCGAACAGGTACATAAGACCGGGAAACATATTGCCTATGTGCCGCAACACGCACATTTTGACCAGGATTTCCCCATAAATGTCTGGGATATGGTTTTAATGGGACGTTTGGGGCAGAGAAGGGGAAGATTTTATTCCCGGGAAGATCAAGCTGCCGTGAAAAGCATATTGCTGGAATTGGAAATAGATGCATTAGGTAAACGTCAGGTAGGAAAGCTATCCGGAGGAGAACGACAGCGGGTTCTTTTAGCCCGGGCCCTGGTTTCCCGGCCCAGAATTCTTCTTATGGATGAGCCGACCAACAATATTGACTCCCAGTTTGAGGCACGGTTTTATGATATATTAAAAAAATTGAGTCAAGAAATGACCCTGGTTTTAGTCTCTCATGATTTGACCGCTATTTCCCGGCATGTCAACAAATGGGCCTGTTTAAACCGGAAAATCGTTGTTGGAGGAAAGAACGATATTACACCTGAGATCATTGCCGAGGTGTATCAATGTTCTGTAAACCGGATCATGCATGACCAATTCCGCCATATCGTTGCCGCACCTAAAGGGGAGGTGTTCAGGTGATGGATTTTTGGCTGTATGATTTTATGCGCCAGGCATTTCTGATTGGTGTGATAGCCAGTATCATATGTGGGATTATTGGAAGTTATGTCGTGGTCAATAGAATCGTATTTATTAGCGGCAGCATATCACATACGGCTTACGGGGGAATTGGCCTGGGTTATTATCTTGGATTTAGCCCCATCATCGGGGCTACCATATTCAGTTTAATAGCGGCGATTATTATCGGTATGATTGGCCAAAGAGCTGAGCAGAGACCGGATACTGTTATCGGGATTACCTGGGCGGTAGGGATGGCCCTGGGGGCAATATTTGTTAAGCTTTCACCCGGTTACACTGCAGATTTAATGAGTTATTTGTTTGGAAACATTCTCACCGTTCCCCGGATGGAAATGTGGTATATATTCATCCTGAGTGCCATCATCCTGGGGGTAGTATTTACTCTGTATGAGGATTTCAGGGCGGTTTCTTTTGATGAGGAATTTGCCAGGGTCCAGGGGTTGCCAACGTCTATATTAAACCTTATCCTCTTATGTCTGGTTGCCCTGACAGTAGTAATCTTAATACGCATCGTAGGCATTATTCTGGTGATTGCCCTTTTAACCATACCTGCGGCTATTGCCATCCAATGCACTTCCAAATTGCACATCATGATGGGTATTTCCATTATATTAGGTATTTGCTTTACCACCGGGGGGCTCATCATATCATTTTTTTTAGATTTACCCTCGGGAGCGGTGATTATAATGGTTGCAGCCTTGACCTTTATTCTGGCTGTGGGTGGTAATTGTATTTTTTCCAAATACCGTGCGCCCCGACCAGGGTATAAACAAAATGCGAAAATCAAAAGCAGGCCTTAAAGCAAATCCTGAAAAACCATTGGTTTACCAACATTTTTGTTTCAAAGCATGTTATAATTTAACAAAAAATGAGGAAGATGCCAATCATCTTAAATGCAAACATCTATGTTCGATCCTGGTAAAGGAGTCTGATTTATGGAATTGGAACAATGTTTTAATTTTGTCCTCACCAAAGCCCAACAAGTCGTCCATCATATTTTCAAGATAGAACTTGCTCCTTACGGGGTAACACCCGGACAATATGCCGTTTTGAAGTGTTTGTGGGATCAAAATGGTCAGACAGCCACGCAGTTGGCCAGCCGGCTTTCTCTGGACGGATCAACGATGACAGGGATTCTGGATCGTATGGAACTAAAAGGATTTATAACCAAGCAGCCTGATGTCAAGGACCGACGGGCACTCCATGTCTTGCTGACAGAAAAGGGGCGCTCATTGGAAGGCCCTCTTTCTGAAGCGATCATGGAAGCGAATAAAAGAGCTTTGGTATATTTTGATTCCCATCAGGCAGACCAGTTAAACCGTATGCTCAGAGAAATAACCGCCCACGAAAAATAGTTGGCAGACAAAGTAATTATTGACACACTATTTATTAGTCGATAAAATGCATGTAAGATGATCAGCAGCTGGGTTGTATTCATTGTTTTGGTTGTATTTGTTGGATTGTTTACGAAGAGTAGGGGGGTTGGATTTTAGATGATATTTAAGTTGACCGAAGAACAAGAACTTATAGTGGCTAATATGCGCGAGTTTGCCCAAAAGTATGTGGATCCCATTGCAGTGGAAATTGATGAAGAAAGTCGTCACCCGGCTGAAGTCATGGAAAAGCTTGCAGAAGATGGATGGATGGGAATGCCTTATCCTGCTGAATATGGAGGAGCAGGACTGGATTTTCTGACCTATGCGATGGTTATTGAAGAACTTTCCCGTTCTTGTGCTGCCACGGGATTTACCGTTTCATGTCATACCGGTCTCGGAGCAGGGCCCATATTTGAATATGGAACAGAAGAACAAAAGCAGAAATACCTGATTCCCTTATGTAAGGGAGAAAAACTTGGAGGATTTGCCCTGACCGAACCCGGAGCAGGAACCGATGTTGCCGCAGGTTCTACAACGGCTGTTTTAGATGGAGATGAGTATGTCCTTAACGGCACCAAAACGTTTATTTCTAACGGGCCCGTGGGGGATATTTTTATAGTAGTTGCCATTACCGACAAAGAACTGTCTGCTCCCAAAGGGATGAGTGCTTTTATCGTTACCAAAGACAATCCTGGTTTTAGAGTAGGAGAAATATTCAAAAAAATGGGGATCCGGTCATCCCAGACTTCAGAAATCATTTTAAAGGATTGCCGCGTTCCCAAGGAAGATCTTCTGGGTAAGGTAGGTCAGGGTTTCCGTATAGCAATGCAAAGCCTTGATAATGGACGCATTGGGGTAGCCTCACAGGCCTTGGGAATTGCCCAGGCTTCATTAGATGAATCCATCAAATATTCCAAAGAAAGAATTCAGTTTAACAAGCCTATTGCCAGGAATCAGGCTATTCAATGGATGATCGCGGATATGGTCACAGATATTGCAGCCGCCAGATTCTTAACCTATAATGCAGCATACCTGAAAGACCAGGGTCTTCCTTATAGCAAGGAAGCTTCCATGGCAAAATTATTTACTGCCGAAACTGCTATGCGCCATTCTTCTAAAGCGGTACAGATCCACGGGGGATATGGCTATATCAAAGGGTTTAAAGTGGAACGCTTAATGCGGGACGCCAAAATTACCGAAATCTATGAAGGGACTTCTGAAGCCCAACGCATGGTAATCGCCGCTAACGTGTTGCGCTAGAAATCCTGTAATAAATAACTGTTGAAAAAGTCTCTATCAATGTATCTGTATGGTTGAAAAGCGCTTTTGACATACCTGAGGCCCGGTGCTTTATTATATATGAGCACCGGGTTCGATCCAAGCCGTTAGTGTGAAAAACGAGCTGGTCCGGGGTCAAAAGCTTTTTTTCATTAATAAACGAACCGAGAGGCGGTGTGTTATGCCCAGGATTATTACGTGTTTTAAATGGGTGGTAGACCAGGCCGACATCAGAGTAGTTCCCGGCACTGATGAGCTATCATTAGATCGGGTGGGATACCGGATTAGCGAATATGACCGCAATTGCCTGGAAGAAGGGGCGCGGTTGAAGGAGCAGTATGGAGGAGAAGTAGTGGGCCTTACCGTTGGTATTCCCGGAGCGAAAAAGAGCATTAAGGATGCCCTTTCCCGGGGACCGGAAAAAGCTTATTTTGTAACGGATCCCTCTTTTTCCAACCTGGAACCGGGACAAACTGCTGCCATTATGGCTGCGGCCATCTCATCTCAAATTGAATATGATCTGATTATTTGCGGGGAGGGATCCGGGGATCTTTATGCTCAGCAGGTAGGTCCGCGTTTGGCTGAAATGCTGGGAATACCTTGCGCGGTATTTGTCAATAAAATAGAAATAAAAGAAAAGGAAGCTATCGTAGAATGCAAGGTTGAGGATGGGGTGGAAGTGTTAGCGTTGCCCCTGCCGGCTTTGATTACGGTTCTACCGGATATTAATACTCCCCGGGTGCCCGGCTTAAAAGATACGTTGGCGGCAGGGAAAAAACCGGTTGAGGAGATTACCCTGCAAGACTTAAATAAATCCTTTGACCCTTATTTGGAAACCTTGAATGTCCGGGCAACATCCATGGAAAGAACCTGTGAAAAAATGGATGCCGGTTCTGAAGGGATTGCTAAAATGGTTGCAGTGTTAACTAAAGCAGGAGTTATTTCTTAAGGAGTGAGAAAAATGGCTGGAGTTTGGATATTAGCGGATAACCATGATCAGATATTAGAACTTCTTGCAGCCGGACGCAGCCTGGCTGATGATATAGGAATGGGCCTGCACCTGCTGCTTTGGGACCGCGAGGAAAAATCGGGGGAATATTTCAGTTATGGTGCGGATGAAATCATTCTTTTGCCAGCATTGGCAGATGGACAGCCCCTGAGTGTATACATTCCTTTGATTGCAGAAGAAGCCGCGAGGGAAAAACCGGAAGTTTTTCTAATCGGTGGTTCTAACCGGTGCAAAGAGTTAGCGGCCAGGATTGCTACCCGTTTAGAAACCGGATTGTGCAGTGAGTGCACAGCATTTCACTTTAATCAGGACCTTAAACGACTAGAAATGGAGCGCATGATATACGGAGGGGTAGGCGTACAAACCGTAGCGTCTACAAGCAAGCCCCAAATGGCAACCATTCCCCCACGTACTTTTTCACCCGGTTCGCCCCTGGAAGGCAGGGAGGGCAAAACTCGAGAGATTACAGGCGCTTTGGAGACTCCGGTGAGAGTTTTGGAGAAAAAAGCGAAAAGCAAAGAACAGGTAAACATCCGGGAAGCAAAGGTGGTGGTCTGCGTAGGACGAGGATTGGAAAACGAGGAAGATTTACAATTAGCTCGGGAATTGGCCGAAGTTCTGGGTGGAGAAGTGGCTTGCACCAGGCCCATTGCCGAGGAACTGCACTGGCTGCCGGAAGAAACCTATATTGGTTTATCAGGGCAGGTGATTAAACCCCACCTATATATAGGCATTGGAGTATCCGGTCAGATCCAGCATACCGTGGGAATTCGTGATGCCAAAACCGTTATTGCTATTAACCGGGACGAAAATGCAGCGATTTTTGAAGTAGCCGATTATGGTATTATAGGAGACTTATATGAGGTGGTTCCTCAACTTACCCGGGCTATTAAAGAAAAAGTGAAATCATAAAGTGTGGTGTAGAAAATGGCGGAAGAAAAATTTTCAGTGATTATCATTGGTGCGGGGCCGGCCGGAAGTACGGCAGCGTACCTGTTAGCCCTTGAGGGGCTTGATGTCTTATTGATTGAAAGAGGAGAAAGCCCGGGATGTAAAAATATGTATGGGGGACGGATGTATAGCTATGCTCTAAACCGGATCATCCCCGGATTTTGGGAAGAAGCTCCCATAGAACGCAGGGTAGTAACGGAACGGGTCAGCTTTGTCACCCCCGAGCGAACTGCGACCCTGAATTTCCAGGACGCCCATTGGAACAAGGAACCTTATCATTCGTTTATCCTGCTGCGGGCTGAATTTGATGCCTGGTTAGCCGGAAAGGCTGAGGAAGAAGGAGCTATTTTGGCTTGTGGGATCAGGGTAGATGACGTTATAAAAGAGGGTGATCGTGTTATCGGGGTAAGAGCCGGGGATGACGAGATTTTTGCGGATGTGGTCATTGTTGCTGATGGAGGCAATTCTTTAATAACGGAAAGAGCGGGATTAAGGGAAAAGCCGCAACCGGCTCAGGTAGCCACAGGGGTGAAGCAAATCATTGAGCTGTCCCAGGATTTGATTAACCAGCGCTTTCAAATCGCGTCAGATGAAGGGGTAGCCAATCTTTTTGTGGGAGCCTGTACCCGGGAAGTACCCGGGGGAGGATTCTTATATACCAATAAAAACAGCATATCCCTGGGTTTAGTGGTAAATATGGCAGCGGTGCAACAAATGAAATATAAAATCGGTGAGCTTTTAGAAGACTTTAAGTCTCACCCCCATATAGCCCCTTATATTGAGGGGGGGCAGGTAATGGAGTATTCAGCTCACCTGGTGCCGGAGGCGGGTTACAATATGATGCCCCGGCTTTTTGATGCCGGAATCTTGGTGGCTGGTGATGCAGCCGGATTTGTTATTAACCTGGGTTATTTAGTAAGGGGAATGGATTTGGCCATTGCTTCAGGAGAAGCAGCAGCCAAGACCATATTGGAAGCCCGGGCGAAAGAAGACTATTCTCGACAGGGACTCAGCATCTACCAAGATCATCTAAAAAACAATGTTGTGTTGCGGGATTTGGAGATGTACCGGCAGGCCCCGCATTTCCTGGAAAATAGCCGTCTTTATCAAACCTATCCCCATTTGGTTACCTCTATGCTGGGAGAAATGTTTACGGTGGAAGGCACCAAACCGGAACATATCATGGGCCGCGCTTTGAAACAGGTCAAGAATGCAGGTGTTGGAATAACCAACCTGGCAAAGGATGCCTGGAAAGGAGGCAGGTCTTTATGAAGCGCCTAACCATAGAACAGCTGCTGGCAATAAATAAATTTGTAGTGGATGATGAGGAGCAACATATTGTACTTGATAGAGAGGCCTGCACCCAG
>PWPP01000061.1 GCA_003558625.1 Syntrophomonas sp. | reverse complement strand
TGCCAACAGCCTGATGTTTCTGCCCTATAATTTGTTCGTTATGGCCATCAACACCGCTATTTTCCCTTCCCTTTCGGAACAGGCGGCCAATAAAGATTATGCCCAGATGGGTAAGACCACGGTCTTTGGCCTGAACCTGATCGCTTTTTTCACCATCCCGGCGGCAGTAGGCATCTTCGTCCTCTCCCAGCCCCTGGTGCAGCTCTTATTTGAACGGGGCGCTTTTGACACCCGCTCCACCCAGATGACGGTTTACGCCCTGAATTATTATCTCATCGGCCTCTATGCCCAGGGGGCCTACGCCATTATTAACCGGACCTATTTCTCCCTGCAGGATACCAGGACCCCGGTAAAGATCAGCCTGTTCTCGGTTCTGGTCAACCTGATTTTAAGCCTGATTTTAATCCGCTATATGGCCCATGGGGGCCTGGCTCTGGCCACTTCCATCGCTGCCGTCTTCAACCTGGTCCTGGTGTACTGGTTCCTGCGCCGGCGCCTGAACACCCTCCCGGAAAGACAGCTTTTTCTGTCCCTGGGTAAAATTGTGGCGGCCTCGGTCATTATGGGTGTGGCGGTTTACGGGTGCAGTTATTATCTGCAGGTTCTGCTGCAGCCGGTATCTTTAAAGGAACAGCTGCTCCATGTGGGCACAGCCATCACCGTGGGGTTGGTGGTTTTTGCCTCCGTGATATTGCCCCTGAAAGTGGAAGAGCTGGAAAGCATCCGGCATAAAGCTCTGGACAGGTTGCGCCAATGGCGACGGCGGAAGCGTTAATCAAAACCCGGTAGACGGTCGGAGGACATGGAGGTTCCACTTTTTTCTGACCCCGGGGCTTGCTTCCCTTAGAACGGAAAACACGCTGCATTTCCCGGCCTATACTGGGCACCGGGGTAAATACATATCCCAAGCGTTTAGGAAATAATAAAAAGGCTAGCCCCGGCTCAAGGTGGCTAACCTCTTTTAAAACATATGAATGGATCTCTGGTAAGCTTCTATATTACCAGCGTGTCCCGGGCCTTTTCACACCGTCTGATATCTTCTGGTCATGCATGAAACCGCTTGTTTTGGGAAGATTTGTCACACTCTCTGCTGTCCCCTGTTCACAGGTAGCCTTCGGGCCCGGTTTGCAGGGGGGGGCGTTCAGGGCCCTCAGGGCCGGGGGGTTCTTCCGGTCCGGTTTCGGTTTCGGTGCCGCTCTCTTTTCCGCTTTCGGTGCCGCTCTCTTTTCCGCTTTCGGTGCCGTTCTCTTTTCCGTTTTCGGTGCCGCTCTCTTTTCCGCTTTCGGTGCCGCTCTCTTTTCCGTTTTCTTCATCCAGGGGCAGGTCTGAACCGGGGCCGCCATTTGGTAAATCTTCATCTTCTTCACCGGCATCTGTTCCGGGGGTACGGTTTTTATGCCCGGGACTGGGAATCAGGGTCGAATCATCCCCGTCTTCATCCCCTTCTTCTTCTTCTTCATCTTTAACCGGGGGTTGGTAAGGAGCACGGGGAGCCACGGTGGTTTGAGAGAGGACGGCGATGGTCTCGCCGGCAAATACTTTTTCCAGCAGGTTTCCCGCCAGGTTGCTGTCTACGATCCAATAGCTGTTGGCCAGCCGGCCGTGGGCGTCATAGATGTTGTAGAAATGGCCGGGGAGGGTTTGCCCGGTTATGTCTTCTGCACTGAAGCCCCGGCCCCAGTTGGCCATGCGCAGCATGTCGGAAAGGCCCAGGTTGGTTTCTACATGCTTGTTTACCTGCCGGATCAGGGTGGGCAGTTTGACCACGGTGCTGGGTCTTAGCACCTCCTCGGCCAGGGCCCGGATAAATTTTTGCTGCTGGTCGGTGCGCTGGATATCCCCCATGGCATAGCTGCGGTAGCGTACGAAGCCCAGGGCATTGTGGCCGTTTAGTCTCTGTTCTCCCGGGTACAGGTTGATGCCCTCAGCCGGGTAATACATGCGCTGTTCCACCTTCATATGAACCCCACCCAGGGTATCGATGATTTTTTTGAAGTCGTTGAAGTCCACCACCATGTGATAATCTATTTGGGTGCGGAGCAGGCGGCCCACAACCCTGGCGGCCAGTTCCGGCCCGCCGTAGAAATTGGCATTGCAGATTTTATCCGGGCTCCCGTTTATGCTTACCCGGGTATCGCGGGGAATCGATATCAAGACGGCTTTTTTCAGCTTGGGATCGATGGAGAGTAGTATCATGGTGTCGGAACGGGCTTTGGTTTCCCCGGGACGCGCATCGAGACCCAGGAGCAGGATGTTGGTTTTGTCTCCGTCTATTATGATATCCTCTTCTTCTTCACAGACGACCGAGGGGGTTTCCTCCGGGGAAGAACTCTGCACCAGGTTGGTGATACAGGCCCCCAGGGCAAAGAACAACCCGAATAATACAGCGATGAGGATAACAATGCGGTAGTTTTTTAACAGCTTGGCCATCTATGCGGCTCCCTTCATTGTATGGTGCATAATCTCACGGGCGATTTCTTTTTATCCCGTTGACCTCGTACGGTGCATACTTTGCATCCCGTGCGTTTTTATTCCCCGGAATGTTTAACCCCGCTCCTAGCCGGGGGGATGAGTGGTTTCTTTTTGCCTGTACCCCACCCTGCTCCTGCCGGTCCTGAGCCCGATTTTATCGGCACCATAGATGATCAAAAAGATCAACAGGATGAGGAATAAGTTGGCTTTGGGACTCTGGGTGAAACTCAGGGCTACTGCGATCAGGGCAAAAAATGCGCTGATGCCGTAGATGATGATTACGCTTTTGCGGTGGCTGTTGCCCAGAGCCATTAAACGGTGGTGCAGGTGCCCCCGGTCCGGTTTAAAGATGGGGGTTTTATTTTGAATGCGCCGGATGATGGCGAAAAAGGTATCAAATATGGGAATACCCAGGATGACAATGGGCACAAACAGGGAAACGACGGCTGCCCCCTTGGCCAGCGCCATAATCGCCAGGCAGGCCAGGGTGAAACCCAAAAAATTAGACCCGCAATCCCCCATGAAGGTACGGGCCGGGTAGAAGTTGTAGGGTAAAAATCCCAATAGAGCTGCCACCAAAATGAAGGCGGCCATCGCCGCGACGGTTTCTCCCTGGATCAGGGCCACGATGCCCAGAGTCGTGGCTGCGATGGCCGAAACTCCTGCGGCCAGGCCGTCGAGGCCATCGATGAGGTTTACAGCATTGCTGATGCCCACAATCCATAAAAGAGTCAGGGGGATGGCCAAAAAGCCCAGGTTGAGCTGGCCATCAAAGGGGTTGGTCACGAAGTTTACCAGTACCCCGAAATAGATGGCTACTGTGGCAGCTAAAATTTGAGACCCCAGTTTGAACCAGGGGGAGAGGCTATAGATATCATCCAAAAGCCCCGCGGCAAAAATAATGACCGCCCCGTATATGATTCCGGCATAGGGCCCGGAAACATCCAGGAATAAGGCCATGGTCACAATGAAGGCCAAAAATATTGACAATCCTCCCAGGCGTGGCATGCTGCGGGCATGGACCTTGCGCTGGTCAGGCTTGTCAATCGCTCCGATTTTATGAGCCAGTTTTATTGCTGCCGGTACAGAAAAAAAGGCCACAGAATAGGCCACCAGCAACATGATGATTAGGATATAGGTAGGCATATAAACCTCCGCCCTCCTACAATTATAGATTTATTCTATCACCGCTACCGGCCCTTGTCTATATACCTTTTTCCCGCACCCGCCAAAGCGGTTCCGCTGGGCCCGGTGCTGTGGGGATTTAACCGGGCCGGGGCCGGTTCCGGTTTCATGACCAAATCTGGATGGTCATCCTTTGCCGGGGAAGAATACCGCACACTTGGCCCCAGAGGAGGGGCCCCTTTGAGGCAGAGGGACTGCGGGCTTTACGCAGGGAAAAAGTATTGGGCCAGGGAGTTTTTTTTCTGTTATCATAGTTTTATGTATAATAATAAAGAAACGTTTTTCAAGGAGCAAGTTGATTGATGATGAAGTTTGTCCTGTCAGGATATTACGGCTTTGATAATGCCGGGGATGAAGCCCTGCTTTCAGCCATATGTTCCACCATTAAAAGAATAGAGCCGGAAGCGGATTTTACCGTGTTCTCCGGGGCTCCGCAAAAAACCACCACTCTCCATGGACTGAGGGCGGTGGATCGTATGAATCCTTTTGTGGTGCTGCGGGAACTTTGGCGGGCAGACCTTTTAATCAGCGGCGGCGGCAGCCTCCTGCAGGATGTCACCGGTCCCCGTTCCCTGCCTTATTATATCAGCATTGTGGCCCTGGCCCTGCTTCTGGGCAAACCGGTCATTTTTTATGCCCAGGGAGTGGGGCCCATTAACCGCCCTTTCAGCAAGTTTCTGATGCGTCTTATTGCCAACCGGGTGGATCTCATCACCCTGCGCGATGAGGACTCCCGGCAGCTTTTGCAGGAGATGGGCGTGAGCCGGCCCCCGGTCAAAATCACCGCGGATCCGGTGTTTACCCTGGAACCTTCCCCCGGGGATTACCAGGCCATGGAAGAGCTCTTACAAGCGATGGGCCTCTGGGAAAGCCGGGCTATAGGGGTTTCGGTACGCAAATGGGAGGAGCTGGAAGGATACCAGGTGCAGCTGGCCCGGGTGCTGGACTTTTTGGTGGAAAAAGGCTACCGGGTGCTGTTCTTGCCCATGGACTACCCTGCCGACTTGAAAGAGTCGCAGCGGGTAGGGACCCTCATGCAGCAGCCGTATTACCTGGTGGATAAGCATTTAAACAGTGCGGAACATATTGCCCTGATCTCAAGGCTGGATATGATGATCGGGATGCGCCTGCATTCTTTGATTTTTGCCGCCAGCCGGGGAGTGCCTTTTGCCGGCATTTCTTATGATCCCAAAATTGACGCCTTTCTGAAAAACTTCCAGCTGCAGCCTTTATCCCGGGATTTTGACACCATGTGTACCCAGATCCGGGAGCTGCTGGAAAACCAGAACCTGAAAGACCAGATTAAAGACCAGGCCCGGGAGATGCGGGCCCGGGCCCGGGAAAATGCCCGGCTGACTTTGGATTTGGTTCATTCCCGCCGCGCCGGGGACAAGAGAGAAAGATAGACTTCCTCTACCTGCCTGGCCATCCGCTCTACGGTAAAGATGCCGACTTTTTCCCGCCCCCCCAGAGCCAGGCGGCGCGCTCTTTCCGGTTCCTGCCCAAGGGCCAGCATGGCTTCAGCCAGTGCGGCGGTATCCCGGGGTTCCACTAAGATCCCGTCCACTCCGTCCTCTATGATTTCCGGAATACCCCCTACCCGGGTGGCAATGACCGGAACCTCAAAGTTCATGGCTTCCAATACCACCAGTCCCAGGCCCTCCATCAGGGAAGGAACGCACAGGATATCGGTAATCCGGTAGATGTCCTCAATGTCTGGATAATATCCGGGCATTACGACGTGTTCTTTTAGCCCCATTTCGCGGATCTGCTGTTCGATCCGGGGACGCTGGATGCCGTCTCCCACCATCAGAAACTTGGCTTTTACCCCCTGGCCCAGGACCCGGGCCGCAGCCCCAAGGAAGTATTCATGGCCCTTTACCGGGTGCATGCGCCCCACCAGGGTATATACTTTATCCCCGGGCTCGATTCCTAGTTCAGATTTGATGGCGGCGGGGGTACGGGAGGAGGTAAATTTGGAGCGGTCCAGGCCGCTGAAAATGAGGGTGATCTTGGCGCCCGGTACGCCCATGGCCAGGAGTTCTTCCTCTATGGCCCGGGAAATGGCGATAAAGATGTCGGTATGTTTATTGCCCAGGCGGGTAAGCCAGCGGGCCAAATGTGCTTTATAGGGACGGTCGTAGTCGTAGCGGATGACGCTGTGCAGGGTGGTAACCACGGGAATTCCTTCTTTTTTGGCGGCAGGCCGGGCGACCAGGTTGGCCCGGACCCCATGGGTATGGACCAGATCAATCTGATGCTGCCGGATGTATTCCCGGATGGGTTTGATGGTGGAAAGATCCAGCCGATGACCCATAGGAATATGGCTGGCTGTGAAACCATGCCGGGCAGCCAGTTCCACAAAGGGACCCTGGCACAGGCAGATCAGGTGGGGCCGGTAGCGGTCCCGATCCAGCAGTTTCATTAAGGTAAGCAGGAGTTCTTCCGCTCCCCCGATTTCTCCGCCCCCGATGAGGTGCAGGATGTTTTTTTTTCCGGGGCCTTGTTCCATCTTCATGTACACTCCCTGGCCAAAATGCATATTCTTCTTAGTCGGTTCTGATCCACCAGCGGAAAAGGGACCAGATTTTGCTCCCCTGTCCCAGCCGGGGAATTTTTTTGCCGGCCAGGGGCAATAACAAGACCCCCAGGGCAATCACGGTATAGAGTCCCCGGCGGGCCAGGCCGTGGCCCCCGAAAAAAACTTCCGCCATGAAATAGATCCCGAGCAGGGCACCTATGATCACCGTCAGATTACAACCGATGAGGCTCCCTGAACCCCAGCGGGAAAGAAATGCTCCCAGTGGCTGCAAACCCCGCACCAGGCTGTCCGCCAGGTGGCGGCTGGCACGGGTGATCACCGAACCGGCATAATAATCTTTTCCGGTTTCAGGGGTATAGGCTGTCAACCATCCCAGAATCCAGCTGCAACTCAATAAACGGTAAAAAAAGCTGTGTTTTAACACCCGGGGTCCTCCTGTCCCTTCCCCCTGCCTGTTCTTTTGCTCCAGGCGCACCGGGCCCTTCCTTGGGAACCCGCTCCCTGCCGTTGCAGGTGACGGGGGAATAAAATCTCCCATTTAGTATAACAAATCCTGGGGTCAGCTGCAGTAAAAAGAACGCCCAAAACGGCATCTTGGCCCGGGCGGGATTTAGGGTCGGGGGCGCAGGGTGGGGAAAAGGATAACATCCCGGATGGAAGGAGAGTTGGTCAGGGCCATGACCAGGCGGTCTATACCGATGCCCAGGCCTCCGGTGGGAGGCATGCCGTATTCCAGAGCGGTAATGTAGTCTTCGTCCATGAGATGGGCTTCGGTGTCTCCGGTAGCCCGGCGCTGCATCTGCTCCATGAACCGCTGTTTCTGATCCAGGGGATCGTTTAATTCGGTAAAGGCATTGGCGATTTCCCGGCCCATGATATAGACTTCGAAGCGATCGGTGATGTCGGGGTTTTCCGGGTTGCGACGGGCCAGGGGCGAGGTTTCCACCGGGTATCCGTATATGAAGGTGGGTTGAATGAGTTTGTCCTCCACCTGTTCTTCAAAGATGAGGTTGATGATTTCTCCCTGGGACATGGTTCTTTCGATTTCCAGATCCAGGTTGCGGGCGATGCCCTCGAGCTCCTGTTGATCGCGGATTTGCTCCGGGCTAAGCCCCACATGTGCCATGACGGCTTCCTCCATGCTCATACGCTTCCAGGGCAGGGAAAAGTCGATCTGATGATCCTGGTACTCCACCACCAGGGTTTTTTTCAGACGTAAGACTACGGTAGATAGCAGTTCTTCGGTCAATTTCATCATATCCTGGTAATCGGCATAGGCCTGGTACAGTTCCAGCATGGTGAATTCGGGGTTGTGGCGCGTGCTGATGCCCTCGTTGCGGAAGTTGCGGTTGATCTCGTACACCT
>PWPP01000087.1 GCA_003558625.1 Syntrophomonas sp. | reverse complement strand
GCCGCTGATCTTCGATGGCTAAAAAATTGGTCCCACCGCGCCCCCCAATATCAAAGGTCCTTATTCCCTGGCGGTATAAACTTAATCCTGCTTCCCGGGACAACCCAAAACCCACCTCTTTTGCCATAACAGGTATGTCAAGGCAAGAGATGATTTTACCGATATTCTCTAATATTCCGGTAAAATCGCGGTCTCCTTCAAACATGGTTAATTCCTGGGGTACATTCAGGTGCAGCTGGATTCCATCTGCATCAATCATCTCCGCTGCCTGCTTGACTTTTTCAGGTTCAGAACGAGCTGATATATTGGCCCAAATAATACCTCCAGGATTTTCCTTCCTAACCACAGAAAAGCTCTCTCTGGCTTCAGGATTTTCAAGAGCCACTACCTGCGATCCCACAGCCATAATTAAACCATGCTTGGCGGCCAGGTAAGCAAGGTCCTGATTGATCTGATGGCTTTTATAGGTTCCACCGGTCATAGCATTGATGACCAGGGGATAGCGATACGCTTTAGCCCCCCAAAAACCTTGAAGGTTAATATCAGCTAAATCCAGCTCCGGTAGCGCATTATGAATTAGATGAACATTTTCTAAACCGGTGGCACCCTGCTCCCCGGCCAGAGCACAGGCAATCTCTATGTGTTCATTTTTTCTTTTTTCTCTTATTTCAATAACCTCCATGACATTTCCCGGGCTTGGACCAATGCTGCTTGGTCATTCACATTGAAAAAGATGTCGGTTGGAGATCCAAAAGGTATTAAGTCTTCTTCCTCTATGATAATTGTAGACAGCCCTTCAAAGATCCGTGTCAATTTCAACCACTTATTATCCAGGCTTTTTTCCAGAAAGGGAAGACAGCTGCGATTATAAACTGCCGCTGTAGCCTGCAATACCCCCTGGGTTCTTGGTACTGCCGCTTCATAGCCCTTAATGCGATTAAGAAGATAACAGGCCAGCTCCATATTCATAAAAGGCATATCACACCCTAAAAGAAATATATTTTCATAGCAAGAATAAGTCAAAGCTGAATGGATTCCGGCAATCGGACCACTATTTTGATAAATGTCTGAATAAATTTTGATGTTTTTACCGGCATAATGGCCATACAACTCGTGCTGGTTCGAAATGATTAGAATTTCCGGGAATACCCCCTGGAATTTTTTCATTGTGATGCTAAAAATGGTGTCATCATTAATTCTGGCAAAGGCTTTATTAAATTTCATGCGCTCACTTTTTCCACCTGCCAAAATCACACCTGTTGCTTGCAAGCCCGACCACTCCCTAAGAAAAATAAAAAGCTGCCTGGTGGCAGCTTATAACCCAAACTTGCAACCGTTACCAGAACAAGCCGCCTGACAGGGAAATGCATTCTTTTCTCCTCTGCTGCCAGTATTAAATACAGATAAAAGCTGTTTAATTTCGGGGGTACCACATTGAGGGCAGCAGATGTTTTTTTTCTCTTCATTAGATATCATGCGCTCAAATTTATGCCCGCAATGGCTGCAGCCAAAATCAAAAATTGGCATTTATTTCACCTCGATATAGATATTTTACTCTTCTTCTGTTCTGTCCTCTTCATTCTGCTGTCTGATATAATCTTCTACTTCTGCCTGTTCTTGATCACTTTCTATTTCTTTAAGTGATAAGCTTATACGTTTTGCCTCCAGGTCTATACTAAGTATTTTCGTGCGGATGGGTTCATTAACGGACACTACATCTTCCGGCTTGTTAACCCGGTAATTAGCCAATTGAGAGATGTGTAAGAGGCCGTCAACCCCGGGGACCAGTTCTACAAAAGCCCCGAATGGAGCAATCCTAACCACGGTTCCTTCTACAATGTCCCCCTCTTTAAACTTATCTGCTGCGATTTCCCAAGGACTCTTCAAAAGTTTTTTTCGGCTTAGGGATACCCGTTCTTTGTCCCGGTCCAGCCCCAAGATATAAACTTCTATTTCTTCTCCTTCATGCAATATATCCGCAGGATTTTCTACCCGTGCATGATCGATTTCTGATACATGAAGCAACCCTTCAAAACCGCCAAGCTCGATGAACGCACCATAATCTACAATTCGCTTGACTTTTCCCGCAAGGATCTGGCCTTCCTGTATGTTCTCCCAAAATTCCTTTTTTTGTTCTGCTTTTTCTTCGTCTATTAATTGTTTACGGGACAATACCACCTGTGAACCCCGTTTTTTACTGCGGTTAAATTCTAAGAACTTGAAATTCATGGTTTTACCAACATATTGATCCATATCTTTAACATAACCATTCTCGATATGAGAAGCCGGTAAAAAAGCGACTACACCGATATCTACCAACAGGCCGCCCTTGACACTGGAAACCACGGTTCCTTCTATGGTATGTTCGGCATTGTATTCCTCTTCCAACTGGTCCATAACTCTTTGGGTATCAACTTTCTTCTTGGACAACAGGATCGTGCCGTCATCATCCCATTTTAAAACCAAAACTTCAATTTCGTCTCCCACATTAACAATCTCTCTAGCTGAATTAATATCGGTAATCGATAATTCACGCAGGGGTATAATCCCTTCTGATTTTCCACCCACATCGATCATAACTTCGTCATCTTCAACCTGTATAACCGTACCTTTTATAATATCTCCTCTCTCAGGAGAAGTATAACCGGCCATTTCAGCCTCCATGCGGGCGAAGTTTTCCTCTTTACCTGCCAGGTCTTTTTCTTCTTCTGTTTCCTGGTTTTCTTCCTGGCTCAGTTCCTCCCCGGATTCTAGCT
The DNA here is from genome assembly GCA_003558625.1 of Syntrophomonas sp. Taxonomy (GTDB): domain Bacteria; phylum Bacillota; class Syntrophomonadia; order Syntrophomonadales; family Syntrophomonadaceae; genus PWPP01. Next base: position 4,819 of record PWPP01000087.1, on the reverse strand, counting down.
TTTCTTCGTTGGGATTGGTTTCTTCGATGGGGTTGGTTTCTTCGTTTGGATTGGTTCCTTCGTTTGGATTGGTTTCTTCGATGGGGTTGGTTTCTTCGTTTGGATTGGTTTCTTCGTTTTGGTTGTTTTCACCGTTTAGACTCATCTTTTCCAATACCTCCTTAATTATCCAATCCGGAGTTGATGCTCCTGCAGCAATTCCTACCTCTTCTATACCCTCAAACCATTCCGGTTTTATTTGGGTTGCATCTTGAATAAGATAGGTCCTAACTCCGGTTTGCTTGCATTTTAAAAATAAAGTTTTTGTATTTGAGCTGTGGCTGTCCCCAATCACCAGCATCATATCAACCTGATGACTCAGGTTTTGGGCCGCTTCCTGTCTCCTGCTGCTGGCGGGGCAGATGGTATTAAAAACCCTTACTTCCCTGGCCCGAGGTAATAATGACGAAACCAAAGCAAAAAAGCTTTTTTTATCCTTGGTGGTCTGGGATACTATTCCTATTTTGCCTGTTGTTTTGATCTGCTGGGCTTCTTCCAATTTGGCCACTACCGTTGCTTGATTATCACACCAGCCCATAACCCCTTCCACTTCAGGGTGGTTACAGTCTCCCCATATTACAATATCATACTTTTCTTCATGCAACAGGGATACGATAGTATGAATTTTTTTCACCAAAGGGCAGGTAGCATCAAGAATCGCCAGTCCTTTTTGCCGGGCTTGGGCAATAACCTGAGGTGAAATACCATGAGAACGAATGATAATCATTCCCTGGTTAATCTCATTAATGCTTTCTATTTTCTTAATACCCTGTTCCTGCAGCCTGGTGACTACGGCATCATTATGAATCAAAGGTCCCAGGGTATAACAATCGATTCCTTGGGGAACTGCTTCCAGAGCCATCTTAATAGCCCGATCCACACCTGAACAAAACCCGGCATATTCTGCCACTCTAACCCGCAAATTTCCACCTCATATTATAGATCTTTTTTTCAAGCTATTTTCTTCTCCTTATTTATTAGATAAAAGGCCATTGATCTCCTGCATTATTTTGGAACTTATTTCCTGCAGGGTTTGAGAAGTAGCCTTAATACTCTCGTAGTCCTCTAAATACATAGGGCTGCCAACTCTTATTTTAGCGCCAAAAGGAATCATTCTGAAACCATACTGGCAGGCAATTGGAATTACCGGGGCTTTGGATTTTAACGCCAACATCGCAATGCCGGATTGTGCTTTCAGGTCTACATTCTCAAGATTACGGGTGCCTTCGGGAAATATGCCCACTACTTCACCTTTTTCAAGTAGGTACAATGCATATCTGATGGCCCCGCGATCGGGAACTCCTCTTTTTACAGGAAAAGCACTGTACTTTTTTAATAATGTCCCTAAAACCACTATATTAAATATCTGCGCTTTAGCCATGAAGTTAATTTTCCGGTTTATGGCAATGCCAATGATAATTGGGTCCCAATAACTCAGGTGATTAGCTGCCAAAATCACAGGACCCTGGGCAGGAATATGCCTGACACCCTCCTTTTTTATAAAAACAAAAATAAACAGGATGCGGGCAAATATCCTGGTTATTTTATACAACATTTTTCTCCCCTCTTATTATGGCAATAACACAGGAGAATAGTTCTTCTATGGATAAATTGCTGCTATTTATCACAATGGAATCCTTTAGTATTTTTAAAGCGCCAATATCTCTGGCACTATCCATTTTATCTCTGCTTATCATTTCTTCCTTTATGGCAGTATAATCCTGGTCATAACCTCTTTCTTTTAATTCTCTTGCTCTTCTTTGACATCGTTCTTCTAAACCAGCCGTAATAAAGAATTTGTAATCTGCCTGGGGGAGCACACATTCGCCTATATCCCGGCCCTCCATAACCACATTCATGTTTTCCGCCATAGTCTGTTGCTTTAGGACCATAATGGTTCTAACCAGGGGCAGAGCGGATATTTGGGAAACCAGGTTATTCACCTCCGGAGAACGAATCACGTCGGACACATCTTTTCCGTTACATATAATCCTCTGCTCGCCGGGCCTATTTGAAAAGTGAATGTTTGTTTTTTGGGCTAAAGAGTATACCGCCTTTTCATCCTTGTAATCTGTGTTTGTTTGGATTACCATCCAGGTTAAGGCCCGGTACATGGCACCGGTATCAATATAAAAAAAATCTAATTCCCGGGCTATTTTTTTGGCAATCGTACTTTTCCCGGCCCCAGCGGGGCCATCAATGGCAATTTGCATGAGCAATACCGTCCTTAAAGATTCTTATACATTTTAGCACAAGGAGACTATATGTAAAAGTGTAAACACTTCTGATCGGAATTTTTCATCCCTACAGGGATGAATCCAAGACCAGGCTCGGTTTTATTTCTCCCGGGTGAGACGGGACAATAGATCCCAAAAACTAGGGAAAGATATATTAACGACATCTGCTCCGTGAATCGTAGTTTCACCTTCTGCGACCATGGCTGCTATGGCTAGGCTCATGGCAATACGATGATCTCCCCAGCTTTCAACACTGGTTCCCCGGAGCCTGCCGGGATCACCTTCAATAACAAAGCCGTCATCTTCCTCAAGTATTGCAACTCCCATTTTCTGTAGTTCGGTGCAAATGGCTTTTATCCGATCACTCTCTTTTACTCTAAGTTCTCCTGCCCCCCGTACTGTTGATCTGCCTTCAGCTAAAGCCATTGCGACTGCCAAAACCGGTATCTCATCTATCAGGGTAGGTATGATGTTCTCTTCCAGGGAAATACTTTTTAGGTGACTGCTTTTTACAACCAGATCGGCTACCGGTTCTCCGCTAATCAGACGCTGATTCTCCAAAACAATGTTGCCACCCATGGCTTGCATTACCTGGATAAAACCTGATCGGGTCGGGTTGACCCCTACCTGGCTGATTATAATTTCCGAACCAGGAACCAGGACTGCCGCTGCGATAAAGAATGCCGCGGAGGAGATATCCCCGGGTACAGTAAAATCTATCGGATGCAATTCATTGCCGGATAACACTTCTACTTCCAAATCCTCAACCCTGATATTGGCCCCCATGGCCTTAAGCATCCTTTCACTATGATCGCGGGATCGCACCTGCTCTTTGATACGGCAATATCCTTCGGAATTTAATCCCGCCAATATAACCGCGGTTTTTATTTGAGCACTGGCTACCGGGAGTGAATATTCTATTCCCGTAAGTTTCTGGCCCTTAATCGCCAGTGGTGCATAGCGGTTATTATCCCGGCCCCATATCTGGGCGCCCATTTTAACCAGCGGGTCTATCACCCTCTGCATGGGCCGTCTATTCAGGGATTTATCCCCGCTTAAAACAGACAGAAAGGGTTGAGATGATAACAGACCGGATAAAAGTCTCATCGTGGTCCCCGAATTGCCACAGTTTAGGACATCCCTGGACTCCTGCAAGCCGTTAATCCCCTGCCCTCTTATTTTCACCAACTCGGGCAAAACCTCGATATCAATACCCAGGGATCGCATGCAGTCAATAGTTGACATGGTATCCTCTGCCAGTAATATGTTTCTTACCGCAGCGGTTCCCCGGGCCAGGGAAGAAAATATTATGCCCCGGTGCGATATTGATTTATCAGGCTCAACCGCAATTTCACCCCGAAGGGGGCGGGTTCTTTTTAAAATAGCTTTCATGGTTCTCTTCCTCCTATCGCACCCAGGCCTTAATCCCTATCTCCTGCAAAGCCGCCACTGCCTGTCGTGCTTCCTGGCTGGTTTTTACGCCCAATCTGATTGTGCCCCCATCCCCTTCACGCACTCTTAGTATTTCAATGTCGACAATATTGATGTTAAAACGGGCCATGGTAGAGCCCAAAATCCCAATGATTCCGGGCTTGTCCGGCACTATGCAAACTAACTCGGCAAACTCTTCCAATAGGCCTTTCCGGTTGGCCGGGATCTTGTCTCTTACTGCTTTTGCTTCTTCCAGCAAAAAGCGCAAACGTTTCCGATCCCGGTCTTGAACGGTTTTTATAAAACCTTCAATCTCAAGGTTTAATTGTAGTAAATTCTTTAGTACATGCTCCTGGTTGGAGAGAATAATGTCCTCCCAAATATCGGGATTCGAGGAAGCAATACGGGTGGTATCCCTAAAGCCCCCTGCTGCCAGAATAAGCTTGTAGGGATCTTTGGCAATTAGATTGACCAGGGCAGCAGCAGCGATATGTGGTATATGGCTGACAGCCGCTACAATCTCATCATGTTGGTCGGGTTCCAGAACTTTAATCTTGGCTCCGGTTGCCTCCAGTATGCTCTCCAGAAGATATACTTTTTCCCGGGGAACTGACGGGGCCGGGGTCAATATGTAGACCGCATTTTCAAACATATAGGCATCAGCGCCTTCAATCCCTTTTTTTTCAGCTCCAGCCATAGGATGCCCCCCCACTAGAAACACGTGAGGGGGAAGCAAAGAATCCATTAAAGACATCACCATGTTCTTGGTACTACCCACATCGGTAATAATGCAGCCTGGTTTCAGATAGGGCGAAATCCTGGTTATAATGTCCTTATAAAATTTCAGGGGACAGGCTAAAATAACCAGGTCTGCTTCCTGCACCCCTTCCTCCAGATCCATAGCCTTATCAATGGCGTCAATGGCCAGAGCTTTTTCCAACGTGTAACGGTCGATATCAATTCCGGTGATCTGTTGTACCTGGGGAGAGTTCCTTAATGCAAGGGCCAGCGAGCCTCCTATAAGGCCTAAACCAATAATGGCCACATTGCTATTTATCATTTCCTCCATCCACCTTTTCTTCTGTTGCCTTTAAGCTGGCTTTTATATTGGT
>PWPP01000107.1 GCA_003558625.1 Syntrophomonas sp. | reverse complement strand
TCATCAAACCACTCGGGCTTACTCCAGCTGCTTCCGCCTGCACAGCCTGGGCCCGGCCTATTTCACCCCCCTCTGGAGTCACTGCAGAATTCAAGGCCATATTTTGAGCTTTAAAAGGGCTGGTAGAATATCCTTCCCGGTAAAAGATGCGACAGAGTGCTGTACACAACATGCTTTTCCCCACATTGGAAGAAGTGCCCTGGATCATGATAGATTTTGCTGCTGCCATAAAATCCTCCTATTTTATCCTCACCGGCAATCCGCAAACAACCAGGTAAACCCGGTCAGCTGCCTGGGCCAATTGTTGGTTGATCTGGCCATTTATGTCTCTAAACAGCCTGGCCTGAGCATTTTCCGGGACCACATCCATGCCTACTTCATCTGCCACTATAAGCAAATGACCTTCCATGGCCTCCCAGGCTTGAATAAACCGGCTGGTCTGGTTTTTTAAAACCTGCGCCTGCTGATCATCCCAATAAAACGTGCCCTCCTCCTGATACATATGGTTCGCAATCCAGGTGCCAATCCCATCAACCATAATCACAGATTTCTTATCTTTTATTTTCTGCAAGCTCCTGTTTAAATCGAGGGGCTCTTCAAAAGTATGCCAGTGCCCAGGTCTGCGAAGGCGATGTTTTTCCACCCGCCGGGCAAATTCCTGATCCCAAATTGTTCCCGTAGCAATATAATATACTTCCAGGTGGTTTTGGCAGGCAAGGTCAGCGGTCATGTTTTCAGCCAGCTGGCTTTTGCCGCTGCTGCTTCCCCCCACTAGTATAATCACTTCTGCAGCCATTCTATTTATCTCCCTGATAATACAAAAGGGCATTAATGATACTTGCTGCGATCGAACTTCCTCCTCTGGTTCCCAACAGTGTAATAAAAGGGACTCCATCCAGTTGCAGCAACAGTTCTTTTGATTCGGCCGCTCCCACAAACCCAACCGGAGTTCCTACCAGCAATGCGGGAGCAATCATATTTTTATTTATTAAATCCATCACTTCGAATAATGCCGTGGGAGCATTGCCAATGACGACAACAGAATGGTCCAGCTCTGCACTATGCATGCGAAATCCTGCTGCAGCTCTGGTTATACCCATAGCCTTGGCCGCAACTGCTACCTCAGGATCCGCAATAAAGCAACGCACCTCTCCCCCATAACCCTGCACCATTTTTGTGTTAATGCCCGCCTTCAGCATATTCACATCGGTGAAAACCGCTGCGCCTTTTCTTAAAGCGGAAATTCCTGCCTCAACAGCCCGGGGATGAAATCTGACATCATGGATTAAATCCGGATCACCTGAGGTATGAATAATTCTTTTGATTACCGCTTTCTGCCCCGGGTTTAAGTTATGGGAAACCAGATAGGGTTCAATGATTTCCATACTTTTTCTTTCGATCTCCAGCGGGTCCCATATAATATCCATCTAAAACACCTGCTCCCTTAGGTTATAGATTGATTTGCTTCTTTGATTCGATCCTTGATGATGTTTACAATCCCCGGATCAGGACCAAAATGCCGGGCCATGGTAAATTCGATGTCAGGATAGTGTAATTTAAGCGCGGCAATCTCTTCAGGAATATCCTGCATAATATGGTTTCCCGTTACCAGAAATACCGGTACCACCGTTATGGCTTCTACGCCTCTGTGTTTTAGAATCCCGGCTGCTTCCGGCAAATCCGGCTGGCCAAAAGCCAGGAATGCCACCTGGTAAATGATACCTTGATCATCCGTTTGCAACATATCCGTCATCTGCTTTATCTCCTGGTTTGCTTCCTCTCTTCTGCTGCCATGACCCAATATGATAACTCCTTTGCCCACAAAAATACCTCCCTAATATAGTTTAAGATTCTTGCAATGCCTGCGCATGGTTTATAACACTTCAAACAACCTCAGGGTTTCCAATGTATAGCAATATGTTCGATAATCTCCTCCGGCGAATTGAATACCAGGGGATATTCTACCGACGGGCGGCTCCAGATCAATACCGGTATGTTTAATTCCAGGGCAGCGGTAAGCTTAGCTTCAAACCCTCCTTCAGAACCACTATCCTTGGTTAACAGTAAATCCGCCTGGTAATCAGAGAATAAACAGCGGTTCATTTCCCGGGAGAAGGGGCCTTTAATGGCAATGATCTGCTCGGGGCTTAATCCCAGCATCTCGCATTGTTTAATGACTTCACTCCTGGGTAATACCCGCACGATCAATTCAGCTCCGGCCTCTCTTACCAGAAATGCTAACGTGGCCAGGTTTTTGCTGCCCAGAGTGCTAAAAACCTTTTGATCCGGAGATAGGTATTCCTTGATTTCCTCCAGGCAGCCCACATTATGCACCAGGTTGTCAGAGGGTATCCAACCGCCCCCCCGTTCCAGCCTGATATATTCAACCGATAAAGCCACAGCTGCTTCCATGGCTGTGGCACTAATGCTTTGCGCGTAGGGATGAGTAGCATCTATCAGTATGTCAATTTTATGGTCTTTTAAAACCTGCAACAGCTGTTCCATGGTGAGAGCACCTGTTTTAACGTGTTCCAACCCATCTGCATAAAGCAACTGGGCTCCGTATTCACTAACCACGGAAGTAATGACCGGCCATCCCCGTTTCCTGATTAACCCGGACATTTTTCTCCCGTCTACGGTGCCGGCTAAAACCAAAATCATATATGGTATCCTCTTGGTGTAATTAAACGCCCCTGTTCTATTCTGGTCTCCGTATTCCCAATCACAACAATCGTCTGCATGTCGATGCTCTCAATGGGCATGTCTTTTAAGGTAGTGATCATTTTATCCTCTTTTCCCCGCATGGCATTACGGACAATACCCACCGGGGTTTGTGGATCTTTATAGGTTAACAGAATATCACGGGCCTTTATGATATGATCAGGCCTTCCTTTACTGCGGGGATTGTAAATAATAACCACAAAATCGCCCCGGGCAGCTGCTTCCAGTCGCTTAATGATTTTTTCCATGGGAGTTAGAAGATCACTAAGACTGATAACTGCAAAATCATGCACTATCGGGGCTCCTAAAACAGCAGCTGCAGCAGTGGCTGCTGTAACTCCGGGTATCACTTCTACCCGGACCTGATCTTTGGCAATTTCAAGAACAATGCCTGCCATGCCATAGACTCCAGGATCCCCGCTGCTGACCACAGCCACCGTCTGACCCTGGAGGGCATAATCCAAAGCAGCCCGGGCTCTTTCAACTTCTTTTTTCATACCGGACCGCAGAACCGTTTTATCTTGAATCAAATCTGCAATTAAATCCAGGTATTTACTGTAACCCACCACTACACTCGCCGATGTTATGGCCTTAAAAGCCCGGCCAGTTAAAAAATCCCGGTCTCCCGGTCCCAATCCAACCACCAGGATTTGGCCATCGCTATGCTTATAGTCACGGGACCGATTTTCTGTTTGGGAACCATGAGATATCCCCTGGACGCTACTATTAACGCTGCCGGTTCGCATACTCCACCAACTCCTATATTTTCATAAACCCAATGGGAAGGGGTATAAGTGCCTTCCAAGGCCATAATTTGATCTTTACTGACTCCAATTAACGGCAGTTCCATTTTTTGCGCCATTAACTGCAATCCCGGTTCGCCGGTTTTAAAATCTATGGTAGCCAGGGCCGATATACTGGCCGGGGAAAGATGATATTGGGCTATGACCTGCTGTATAGCCGTCTGAAGCTGATCCAATTCTACTCCCCGACGACAGCCTATGCCCATCACCAGATTTTGCGGGACCAGGCGTATACATGATGTTAAGCCTTGCCGGTGCACAATCTGATGGCTTATGATTACTGCCGGTTCTTTGATGCTGTTCTCCTTAACCGTTAATGCTTCTCCACGCTGGAAAAGCATGGTATGGTCTTGCGGCCTGAGCATAGTTCCCCAGGGCCAGCCACAATATTGAAAGCCGCGGGTGACAGAAATAACTAAAGGCAGATTGCTGTATAGGTTCACCGTTTGGTTTTCCACCAGCATACGGCTTATCTTTTTTACCTGCATTAAAGGCTCTGGTTTTGCTCCCATTTTCTGGGCCAACAAATCCAGAGCGGGTTTCTCATGAACATCGGTCGCGGTTGTTATGACCGCTTGACCCCGGGTGATTGCAGCCACCCGATGGGCCAGGGCATTACCCCCTCCGATATGGCCGGAAAGCAAGCTGATGACATATCGTCCTTTTTCATCGGTAACCACCACGGCCGGATCCTGATATTTGGAGACCAGCAAGGAGGCCAAGGTACGGACAACAATCCCTGCTGCCATAATGCAGACGATGTAAGAAAATTGACGAAACGCCCGGGAAAAAATTGGTTCCCATTCAGAGAAGTACTCTACTTTTAACCCCGGAACCGGACTCACGTGGTTCTGCAAGCGTTGGGGAACGAAAACAACGGCATCTTCTATACTTGGGGCAATATGAAATGCTAATTTCGCTCCTGTCGCAGTAAGTGCTATGATGGCTGTTTCCTTAGACCTTGTCTCTGTAACCATGGGAAAAATCCTTGTCATAAAGTTTAGAGCGCCCGAAGTCCTTTAAAAAATTTCCTACCAGGATTAAGGCCGTTTTTGTGATTCCAGCGTCTTTGGTTATCCGGGGTAGTTCCCCCAAGGTACCGTGTATAACTTTCTCCTCCGGCCAGGAAGCTTTCGCTACAACAGCTGCCGGGGTATTTAACCCATACCCTGCTTGCAGTTCAGCCACCACTTCATCAATCATCCCCACTGATAAAAATATGGCCATGGAGGCACCGTGAGCTGCTAAGGAGCTCAGATTTTCTGCTTCCGGAACCGGAGTCCTTCCCTCCATGCGGGTAATAATAAGGGTCTGGCTGCCATCAGGCACTGTATATTCTCTCTGTATACTGGCCGCAGCGGCTAAAAATGAACTTACCCCGGGAATAATGGCAAAAGGGATGTCCTTCTGGATCAATAAATCGATCTGTTCCCCAATGGCCCCGTAAAGGCTGGGGTCTCCGGTATGGAGCCGCACCACTTTCTCTCCCCGGGCAAAGGCATCTGCCATCGTCTGCACCATTTCTTCCAGGGTTAATCCGGCACTATTTTGTTTTTGAGCCTGATCTGAAGCATAATGTAAAATTTCGGGATTAATCAGTGATCCGGTATAGAGAATAAGATCTGCTTCCTGGATAAGTTTATAGCCTTTCAGCGTAATTAGTTCAGGATCTCCGGGTCCTGCTCCTACAAAATAAATCATGCTTTCTCCTCTCCTGCTTTTTTTATTATCATGGTAGAAAGGTAATCCTGTTGGGTTTGGGCTATGACATCAATTTCTTCACTTAATATAGCATCGGGAAAACCACAACGGCTGGCAAAATAATAATGTAGGGGCATTTTGCTTTCTTTTACGATTTCGATAAGTTTGTCCAACTGGTTTCCTGCTTTCAGAACCACCACGTTGTCAAACTGTTGGATCAGGCCGGCTAAACTAGCTTTATCCCTCAGGCCGGTTACTATAACCAGGTCTTCTTCTCCTTCAACCAGCGGTTGCTTAAGGTTGGCCGCGATAAAATTAATGGAACTGATGCCCGGTATAATCTCAATTTTCACCTGGGGTTCCAGACCTTTTAGCTTTTTCAGCAAATAGGTAAACGTGCTATAAATAGTAGGATCTCCCAATGTGATGAAGGCGGCATTTCTTCCTTCCCGTAAAACCCGGGCCACTTTTTCTGCTCCCGCCTGCCAGTGTTGTTCTAATTCCTCCCGGTTTCTGGTCATGGGTAAAAGCAGTTCTTTGATCTCCCAGTTTTTGTTTATGGTGTCTTTAACAATGGAATAAGCCAGGCTTCTTTTTTCCTGCGCCGACTTGGGAATAAAAAGCACATCCACTTCCTCTAGTACCCGAGCCGCCTTCATCGTTAACATTTCAGGATCTCCGGGCCCCACCCCGACACCATAAAAAATTCCCCAGTCCATATCTATCTCTCCCTCTTTTGGCCGGCCACTATCATAACCGGGTTTTTTGCCTTCCACATATGAATACTTCCTCTGCTGTCCAGCACCGCAATATTCGCTTGTATCGCTTCCACCTCATAGTCTCTCTGCTTTAAAAGACTAAAGGCTGCAGGGCCCGTATTTAGGGTGACCGAATTAATGACGATCCAACCCCCGGGGTTAAGCTTTTCATGCCCGGCATCAATGATATCATCTAACCTGCCACTGCTTCCCCCGATAAAAATACGGTCCGCCGGGGGAAGATCCTTCAGGGCTTCCGGGGCCAGGCCTTTAATGATGGATATCTCCACCTCAAAGTGCTTACAGTTCCGGGCAATTAGCTCCAGGGCAGCCGGTTCTTTTTCGATCGCATAAACCAGGCCATTGTTCATGGCCAGTTTACACTCAATCGCCACCGAACCACTGCCGGCACCAATATCATAAATCACGGCACCGGGGAAAAGCCTCAACCTGGCCAGAGATAAAACCCTTATTTCGCTTTTGGTCATTGGCACCCGATCATCCCGGATAAAAATATGGTCCGGGATGCCTGGTGTTACATAATTCCATTTATTCATTAAAAATCACCATGATACAATTATTATAATCCTGCGTAAGGTTTACGATATCTTTCAGACTGGTCAGCATCGTTTGTTCTTCCGCATAAGATAAATTCATGCCCAGTGCTACCTTGCAGTCGGATAACCCGCTATCCAAAAGCTGTCGGGAGATGACGCAAGGGGTATAAGGGTGTCCGGTTAAAAGTACAATGAGACGATTATCGCGTACCGTCTGGAGCCAATCCAGGGGTAGGCGGCCGTGGGCACTTATAATCCTTGCTTCTTGCCAGGGCAATTTTAGGCGGGCAAACATCAACTGCACTGAACTGATCCCCGGTATGAATTCCAATTCCCCAGCAGCCAAATTTTTCCGCAAATAATTGGCAAAGCTATATATGCCGGTATCACCGGATACCAGCACCGCCACTTTCTGCTGTTTTGACCTTTCCCGGATGAATGCAACGGCACCGGGGAGGTCCCTGTCGATAATATATTGCACCTGCCCTGGAAGGGCGTAAGTCTCCAGAAGCCTTGATCCCCCAACGAGAACCTCTGCTTCAGCAATCACATCTAAGGCCAAAAGACTGATATATTTCCGGTGACCGGGTCCGGTCCCGACTACCTTAACTGGATAGGCCATGCCTGCAGCCTCCCTATTTCTAATGCCGTGTCATCAAAACCCAATATATCTCCATTAAGGGCAAATAAAACGGTACCCAGCTTCATGTCCCGGCCCATATATTCCCGGGCTCTTTTGCTGGCCCAGAGCGCAACGGAACGATAAACCGGTTCCAAATCATATTTTGCCATTAACTCCCGGGAAGCTTCCATGGTGTTTAATTCCATGATTTCCCGGATGATATCCTGACCTGCCCCCAGCAAGGCCGCATGTGCAGCCAGAGTTTCTCTCCTGCCGTCTGCCACTTTACTGTGGGTATGAAATATGCCCGCAGCCACCTTAATCATTTTTCCAATATGACCAAACAAGATAATTCCCTCAAAATCATAGCGGGCACATTCTTCCAGGATTTTGCCGATAAAATTACTGGTCTGAACCACAGCAGCCTCAGGAAATCCTTTCTCCCGGGCGACCCTGGCCCCCATTCCTCCCGGTGTTAATACCAGCACCTTTTGCCCCAATGCTGCTGCCTGACTTATCTGGGGAAGAAGGGAAGATAAATATGCTTCTTCGGACATAGGCCTGACAATACCCGTAGTGCCCAAAATAGATATGCCTCCCTTGATTCCGAGAATGGGATTAAACGTCTTCCTGGCTACAGCTTCGCCCTGGGGAGCAGAAATCACGACCCGGACACCTTTCCCCGGTGGAATGATCCTCTTAACTGCCTGCCTGATCATTTTCAGGGGAACCGGGTTAATCGCAGCCTGTCCTACCGGAATAGCCAGGCCGGGTTTGGTTACCTGGCCAATTCCCTCTCCTCCTTCAATAATAACGGCTTCCCCGGTTAAAATTTCAACCGTAGCATAAATACTCATCCCATGGGTGACATCCGGATCATCCCCGGCATTTTTTATCACCTCAGCCCTTACCCGGTTATGGTCTAGCTCCTGATAGCTGTTAACCGGGATCTTTAGCCAAATTCCCGGAGGTAATTCAATCCATGCTGCCTGTAGTTCCCGGGTATGCAAAAGTTTTTCCAAAGCCGCGAGAGCTGCTGCGGCGGCACAGGTCCCGGTGGTATAGCCACTTTTAAGTTTTTTTGGTTCATTGATCTGTTTCATGAATGATTATATTGCTCCCTTAAAACCGTATTAATCCGTTCCCAGCTTTCATAGGCAAGGCGTTTTACCAGTGTTTTCCGGCATAAATGCAAGGAATCTTTCTATAACAAACACCTTTTTCCCCGGCACGTATCCAGGTAATTCTTTATGGTCTCGGGATTGGAACGAAAATGAATATGCACATATGAAGCCAGCATATGGCCTTTAACATATCCATCCCGTCTTCCATCTCTTCCTTTTCCTCCCGCCAGGGTAAACGGCTGATCCTGTGCTCTAATCCCCTCTATTTCAGAATAATGAAATTCATGTCCCTTAATTATATCACCGGGTTCGGCTATAATGGATCTGTTTAAAGCAGTTGCCCGGACATAGCCCAGGGCTGCCAATTTATCTTTCATTTTCACTTCTCCCGGGACCAGCCCCGCTCCGGGGCTGCTAACACCTTTAAAATCTGTGATTTTGGCTGCCAGATACATAAACCCTCCACATTCAGCCAAGATCGGTATTCCCTGGCCAAAGACCCGGCGCAGAGATGCTATCATCCCATCATTAGAACCCAATGGCCCTAAAAACATTTCCGGGAAACCTCCGCCGATATAAAGACCGTCTACAGCAGGAAGGCATTGGTCCCGCAGGGGACTAAAAAAAACAATTTCTCCTCCCAGTTCCCGCAAATAATCCAGGTTGTCCTGGTAATAAAAACTGAAGGCTTCATCTTTAGCCACTCCGATCACAGCATGCCCCTGGTTTATCACCCGGGGCAAAGTAAAATCCATGGCGGGGGCACTTTGGGCCAGTCGGATTATGGCGGCCAGATCGATATGGGTTTCTACCATATCTGCCATACCTTGAATCGTCTCCTTAAGACCCTGGTTTTCCTCTGCCGGGACAAGCCCCAGGTGCCTTTGGGGCATGGTTATATCATGATCACGGGGCAGGCACCCCAACACTTTTATTCCCAGTTGTTGTTCCAGTTCATTTTTCAGATAGGATTGATAATACGCACTGCCGGCATAATTTAATATAATTCCCCGGATATTCAACAAGGGTTCATAATCTATATAGCCCTTAACCAGAGGGATACAGCTTTGCCCCATTCCCTTCACGTTCACCACCAGGATCACAGGAGCTTGCAGCATCATAGCGATGTGGGCACTGCTCCCAATCATTCTTTCATTTTTTACTCCGTCGTAAAGCCCCATTACCCCTTCGATCACAGAAACATGTGTCCCGGAAGCGTGACGGCAAAAAACCGTTTTTACTACCTCTTCCCCTCCCATCCAGCTGTCCAGGTTATGTGAAACCGTGCCACAGGCATGGAAATGAAGCCCGGGGTCAATATAATCAGGTCCCACTTTAAATGGTTGTACGTTTAAACCCCGGCGGCTTAATGCAGCCATGATCCCCAGGGTGAGAGTGGTTTTACCCACTCCACTGGAAACGCCGGCAATTAGTATTCTGGGGCAATCCATAAACCCTCCTAAAAATAAAGACTCCTACCTCGATTAGTAGAAGCCGATTATACCGCTTATTTTACCCACAGCATGACCTTACCTTCCTCGAGAGGTCCTTCTTGCAAATGTTCAGGCAGGTTTCCTGGCTCCCAGATCTTCCTCCCCATATCCCTTCCCGAAATCTCAGTGGTCATATATGGTTCGTACTGGTTACAGTGGCGGGACCGCTCAGGCATTAAACCTGATTCCCTTTTAACCCCGTAGGGCACCTGTCATTTATGTCCGTTAAAATATTTAATTACGTTCATTATACATTAGCCGTTTCATATTACCAATGATTTTATTCCTTGTTTGTTACTCCCGCTTCGGCAAATGTTGCCATCTCATGAATAATCTTCACCGCCGCTTCAATCAGAGAAAATGCTAATACCCCTCCGGTACCCTCGCCCAACCTAAGATCCAGGCGGAGCATCGGCTGCAGACCCATTAAATCCAGCATCACCTTGTGTCCCGGTTCCTGGGATAAGTGAGAAGCCAGAATATAATCCCGGCATTTTTCATGTATTTTCCAGGCCAGCAAGGCGGCGGCAGTAGAAATAAAACCATCAATAACCACCGGTGTTTTTCTGGCAGCGGACGCTAAAATGACCCCGGTTAAAGCAGCTATCTCCAACCCTCCTACTTTTTGCAGCACATCCAGGGGGTTTTGGGCATCAGGCTGGTTTACCTGCAAGGCTTTTTGTATTGCTTCCTGTTTTATCTTTAATCCGCCATCATTTAGTCCTGTTCCCCGGCCAATAATAGAAGCTAAGTTGTTATCACTGTAACAAGCCAGAATCGCACTGCTGGGGGTAGTATTTCCTATTCCCATCTCTCCAGTAGCAAGAATGGCCGCCCCCCGGTCGATTTCTCTATGTGCCATCTCCATGCCGATTTCCAGGGCAGCCATGGTCTCTTCCTCGGTCATGGCTGCTTCCAAAGCCATATTTCTGGTTCCGGCCCGTACTTTGCGAAGATTTAGATCCGGATGGGCTTCCATTTCTGCCGCCACCCCAACATCTGTTATCACAACCTTAGCCCCGGCATGACGGGACAAAACATTGATGGCTGCACCCTGGTTTAAAAAATTCAATACCATTTGCGGAGTTACCTCCTTTGGATAGGCACTTACTCCTTCGGCAACCACTCCATGGTCCCCGGCCATAACCATAACGACCTTGGGTCCTAAAACCGGAAGTGACTGTCCCTGGATACAGGCCAGCTGTACTGCAATCTTCTCCAGGACACCCAAGCTTGCCGGGGGTTTGGTGAGACTGTCCAATCGTTCCTGGGCCTTCACTCCCGCGGCATAGTCAGACCCTGTAATGCTGTTAACGGTTTGTAAAAAAACATTCATCCTTCAACCTCCTACATCATTATTTTAAAAAACAAAAAAAGTCCTCAAGCTTTTAAACTTGAGAACTTTTCCATCATCCTCTAAGTGAATGCTTTCAGGCAGGTTTCCTGGCTTACGGCTCTATCACTTTATGAGCTTGCCTTCCCAGGATAAATCCCAGTGGCATATCTCCTCGCTCATCAGCTCACCGTTTACAGTGGCGGGTCCGCTCAAGCTTTACACCTGATTCCCTATTATCCCTTACAGGCACCTGATCACATTGGTTATTTTTTTGTATTATATGGTAAACCGGGGCAGATTTCAACTATGATTTTAGAATAATTTCGTCTGGTGAAACCCGGATATTGCTTTTATGAAATCTTTAAATTAAGATTTAATCAGCAAGGGTTGCTCTTCCCCGGAAACAAAATACTTTGCAAAGGAAAATGAACATGAAAATTGTATTTCATCCGGATTTTCTGCCCTCGTATATTTACGATCCTGCTGCATCTGCCGGTCGGCTTGATTACGCATTAAGGGAACTGCAACAACGGTACCCTGTGATTATACCGGAGCCCTGTCTTGAAGAGGATGTATTAAGAGTGCACAGTCTTAACCATATAAATTACGTAAAATCTTATCATGAATTATATCCCATTGCCCTTTTAGCTGCCGGCTCCAGTATTCAGGCAGCCCAGATTGCGCTCCAGGGCGAATTCTCTTTTGCCCTGTGTCGTCCCCCGGGACATCATGCCAGCCCTACATCATGCTGGGGTTTTTGCTACTTTAACAACATAGCCATAGCAGTTCAGTCTTTAATCCATAATAAATTCATTGAAAACGCCCTGATTATTGATTTTGACCTGCACTTTGGCGATGGGACCAGCAACTTCTATTCCCTGATTCCCCAAGTTGACTATTATTTTATAAGAGGAACCTCGCCGCCAGCTTTTATTAAGAACCTGACTACCTTCCTTGAAGGCAAAAAAACAGATATCATTGCCGTTTCAGCAGGGTTTGACCGTCACCATAACGATTGGGGGCGCTGTCTAAAAAACGAGGATTATTATCATATAGGTGAGTTACTGGGTGCCTTTGCCCAAAAACATGCCCGGGGCCGTCTCTTCTCCATATTGGAAGGAGGCTATAATCCTCAGGCATTAGGAGAAGGAATCATTTCTTTCCTCGGCGGCCTGGAAAGTTCCATCAAATTGGAGCAAACCGGCAAATAAATCATCCCTTAAGCTATGTTTATTGTATCCCGGACAGCAAATATTTCCCGGGGGTGGTTGATTAACTGCCCCCGGGCCAGAAGGATCAGATCATGAATAAACGTACTCTGAACCGCTGACAACAGGGGATCATCCCATACTGGGCTTATTTGGGGTTTCAGCAGGATAATCACTTTAATCCGTAATCTTTTTTAGCTTGGGTTCCAGATCCAGCCCAAAAAATATTTCGGTCACTGCCGGAGATAAGGAAATCATTCTCCCGGGATACGCCGGAATTACCAGTTCTCTGTCTAAACAATCCTTACACATCCGAATATTCTAACCTTGCAGGAATATGCGCTTCCCGGCCATAACCCCTATGAACCATGGCCAGAAACAAAATCATGGTAATAGCCAGGCTTATTTTCCCCCTCCTCCTATGGCTCCCTCCTTATTCACCCTGCAACGCCTTATATAATAATAAGCGGTTCCCCCTCGATACTAAAATCTTACCGGATTGACCCCTCTTTTTCCAGGGCTTCTATTACCCCTTTAAACACAGTCCGCCCAATCAACTCGCCCACTTTAGAATGGGTGCCGACATCCGTGAAGCAGGGAGATCCCGAAGGGTTACATAGCACAATCATCCCGTCGGTTCCGGTCCCAGTGGCGATCGCATGAGAATTACAGCTGGGTATGCGGTGTTCCTGCAGGGCGGCACACTTGGCTTCTGTGATAATGATGGGCGTACGGGCCAGACTAGCCTCGGGTAAGGCAAATTCTAATATCAAAATGATATTAATAGTTCCACTCAGTGGAACAAAACTCCCCGGGCTGATTTCATAATATGCCCCGGGTTCACCGGCCCTGACTGCATTAAACCTGGTACCTGCTGTAATCACTGCAAAAAGGGCTGCATCCTTATAGCAGTCACGAACTATGGCTGCATGTTGCATCGAGGCCGTTGTCATGAGCCCGGTGGTTCGGCTGTGATCCCAGCCGCTTTCGGTAGCGATCTTTTGCAAATATCCTTCAACACTTCCTCCGGGCAAATCCGCAGACGTTTCAATCCAGCTTTTCAGCTGATGATTAAACACATACTGAATATTCCTGATCCCGCCATTAAATGGAGAGGTGGAATATCCTCGCATAACCTGGTTGCATTTTACAAAGATTCCGCTTGGCTTCTCCAAAACTATATGGCCGTAACTGCTAATATATTTTGGCAATAACACTCGCTCCTGTCGCTGTCCCGGGGGAAAAATCATGCCCTATAATTTATCTTTAACATAACCAGAACAGTTCTTTACGTTAAAGCCGTAAACAAAGGCTCCCCCGGATAATACCGGAATATTTAACCACCTCTCCCCGAGCCCTCGAACTCTATTCTATGGTGTTGAAAACAATGCCCACAGCACCCGGGCCTACATGCAAGCCGATTACTGGTCCTATGGGCATTACCCTGGCTTTAATTTCCAGCCGCTCATGAATGGTTCGGGCCAGCTCCACGGCTTTTTCATCATGGTGGATATAATGGACGATAATTTCTCCGATTCCGACTTTTTGTTTTTCATCTTCCAAAACCCGCAGGATGGTTTCCAGGGCATTGCTTAAGCCCCTCACCTTTTTAAATACCTGGGTCGTACCCTCTTCAACCCAGAGTACTGGCTTTATATTCAATACGGAACCAATCAATGCCGAAGCTCCTCCGATGCGGCCTCCCTTTTTCAGGTATTCCAGATTGGCAGGAACAAAATAGAATCGGACGCGCTTGATCATTTTCTCAGTCCCTGGCATGATCTCTTCTAAAGACAGACCCGCAGCTGCAGCTCGGGCAGCTTCCAGTACAATTAAACCTAAAGCCATGCAATTGGTGCGGGAATCCAGCACTTCAATTTTAGCCCCGGGAATTTCTTCTTTTACCATTTCGCTGGCTTTTATAGCGGATTCATAGGTCCCACTCATGGCGGAAGAAATGAATATGCCCAGTACTTCATAACCCTGCCGGACTAAACCGGCGAAGACTGCATATATCTGTCCCGGGGAAGGTTGGGATGAGGTTGGGATAATCCCTTCCCGCTCTATTCTGTTATAAAAATAATCTGCATCGATATCCGTTTCCAAGGCAGATTCGTCAGGAAAATGAACACTTAACGGAACAACCGATAAATCAAGAGCTTCCCGTTCCGCCGGATCCAAATAAGCCGTACTGTCAGTTACTATTTTAGCCTTCATTAACTTACTCCTAACCGTTATTACTCCCTGATTGCTATTTCTACATAATACCTTTCTTTTCCTTTTTCTAATCTCCAGGCTGCCGGCTCGGCAGCAAGAATTCGGTTATTATAACGGGTCTAAACCGTCTTGGTAAAAATTCTTCTCCCCATCTCTCTTTTTTAACCCCCGGTGAAAAGTGAAGTCTTCTTTCTTGCCCTAAACCCGGCAAAATTTGTTATAATAAGTAAAAGGAAAATTTATATACTATTTTTTCTCTTAATAATTACGGAGGTGTATACCATGAGTACAAAAGAGAATCTGAAGGCCGGTTTTGCCGGAGAATCACAGGCCAATAGAAAATACCTGGCTTTTTCGAAGCAGGCCCAAAAAGAAGGTTTGGATAAAATCAGTCGTTTATTTCAGGCCATCGCAGAAGCCGAGACCATCAATGCCTTAAAGCATTTTGAATTAATGGGGGGCATAGGCAATTCTTTAGATAATGTACAAAGTGCCCTGGAAGGTGAAGTATATGAATTCACTCATATGTATCCGGGGTTCATTGACCAAGCAGAAAAAGAAGATGAAAAATCTTCCCGGATCGCCTTCCATTTAGCCAATGAGGCGGAGAAAGCCCACGCCAAATTGTTTGAAAAGGCTGTACAAGCTCTGCAGGGCAACAACGATTTTCCCGCTGAAGCCTTTGCCCTTTGCCCAATCTGTGGTTATGTGGCGGAAAATCAAGCTCCTGAGCGCTGTCCTATTTGTGGTGCCAAAGGTGAAGTTTTTAAGTCGTATTAGATTAACTCTGTCTTGAAAAAAAATCCCCTTTGAGGAAAATGCCCGTGCAAGCTTATAGCCTGCACGGGTGAACGCTTCTTAAATGGGATTGCATTTTTGGGGACCGGGCTGTAATGGTTGTCATATCATAGGGTATCAAAAAGCGCCGTCGATATATATCGTTCCCCTGTATCCGGCAAAATTACCACCATGCTTTTATTTCGATTTTCTGATCTGCGGGCTAATTTCACCGCAGCAAAAGCAGCCGCTCCAGACGAAATACCCACCAGCAGCCCTTCGCTTCTGGCTATATCACGGGCCGTGGTAAGGGCTTCATCATTTTCTATGGTAATCACTTCATCCACCAGTTTGGCATTATATACCCCAGGGATAAAGCCGGCCCCTATACCCTGTATTTTATGGGGCCCCGGGCGTCCACCGGAAAGCACCGGCGAACCGGCCGGTTCCACCGCTACTATTTTTATCGCCGGGTTTCTGGCCTTTAGAACTTCGCCTACCCCGGTAATGGTACCGCCGGTTCCAACTCCGGCTATAAAAATATCCAGTTCCCCTCCCGTATCGCGCCAGATTTCTTCGGCAGTGGTCTCCCGGTGTATTTGTGGATTCGCGGGATTGTTAAACTGCTGGGGCAAGAAACTATGCTCGGTACGACCAGCCAGTTCTTCAGCTTTTTCCACAGCACCCGCCATCCCTTTTACACCTGGGGTGAGCACGATTTCTGCCCCTAAGGCTTTCAGCAGGCTCCTTCTTTCTACGCTCATGGTATCTGGCATAGTTAAGATTAAGCGGTATCCGCGGGCTGCAGCCACCAAAGCCAGCGCTATACCCGTATTGCCACTGGTGGGTTCGATGATGATCGTATTGGGGTTTATGATATTTTTTTCTTCTGCAACCTGAAGCATCGCCAGCCCAATCCGGTCTTTAATACTTCCCCCGGGATTAAAATATTCTAATTTAGCCATAATACAGGCATTTATTCCATAATGTTTGCAAAAATTTTTCATCTCCAGTAAGGGAGTATTACCGATCAAATCCGTCAGTTTTTTGGCAATGCTAACCATATACCTACCTCCTATTTATTCACAGCCTCATTATTATGGCTTCTATAACCACTGAGGTCCAGGGCCACGTACAAAAAGCCCAGAGCTTTTATATGAGCATTGATTTCATCCATCATGACCGGATCAAAAAAGTCTTTTCTCTCCTTTGGTCCTACTTCAATCCGGGCTATATCTCCGTGGTGCCGGACCCTGACCTGTACAAACCCCTTCTGGCGCAGGTATTGTTCCGCATTATCAATCATAGTTAGTTTTTCCGGGGTAATGGTCTGGTGATACGGGATCCTGGTAGCCAGGCAACCCGAAGGGGGTTGGTTCCAGGTAGCCAAACCCAGTTCCCGGGACCATTCACGAATATCATTTTTGGTCATTTTTGCTTCCAATAAAGGACTTTTAATTCCCAGTTCTGCCAGAGCCCGAAGTCCCGGCCGGTTGTCTTTTAGGTCATCCACATTGGTACCATCCGCGATATTAATGATTTTTCTTGCCCGGGCAGCCTCTATCAATACTGAAAACAATACTTTCTTGCAGATATAACAACGTTGGGGTGGATTGTCGACAAATTCGCGATGACTAAAAATATCATAGTACAGCAAATGATGCTCTGCCCCTATCCGTTGCGCCTGTCCTTGGGCCTGAAGTAATTCATGCCGGGGAAAAACGGCAGAAACAAACGTTATAGCCGTTACATCCGGCCCCAATATACTAACGGCTGCCTGCAATAAGTAGGTGCTGTCCATGCCCCCTGAATAAGCAATAAATAGACCCTGACCTTGGAACTTCAGGAGTATTCTCTTTAATTCGTTATATTTCTTTTCTTTGTTCATGTTTACTTTAATAGGCTGCCTGCTGTAAAGCCAACTCTAAATCAAATATTAAATCTTCCGCATCTTCTATCCCGATAGATAACCGGATCATATCAGGTGTAACTCCGGCTGCCTGCTGCTGGGCTGCTGAAAGCTGGGCATGGGTTGTACTGGCAGGATGAATCACCAAAGATTTAGCATCAGCAATATTGGCCAGCAAAGAAAATATCTTCAAGTTGGAAATAAAGGTTTTCGCAGCAGTAAATCCGCCTTCAATGCCAAACACAAAAATAGAACCTGCACCCCGGGGTAGATATTTCCGGGCTAAATGATGATACCGGTCTTCTTTCAATCCCGGATATTTAATCCAGCTGACCCGGGGATGTTGTTGCAAGAACCTCGTGATCTGAAGAGTGTTGGTCACATGCTTTTGCACCCTTAAGGAAAGGGTTTCCAGTCCCTGCAAAAAGAGAAACGCGTTAAAAGGACTTAAAGCCGCTCCCATATCTCGCAACAACTGGACCCGGGCCTTGACAATATAAGCAGCATCTCCAAACGTTTCGGCATACTGCAATCCGTTATAGCTGGGATCAGGCTCTGTAAACCCCGGAAACCTGCCACTGGAAACCCAGTCAAATTTTCCGGAATCAACAATAATGCCACCGATAGAAGTCCCGTGTCCTCCGATAAACTTGGTAGCAGAATGGACGACAATATCGGCTCCAAACTCTATCGGGCGGCAAAGATAAGGGGTGGCAAAGGTGTTATCTACGATTAAAGGTATTCCATGAGCATGTGCTATGTCCGCCACTGCTTCCATGTCTATTATATTCAGCCCGGGATTACCGATGGTTTCGATAAATATGGCTTTGGTTCTTTCCGTTATCTTTTGCCTGAAATTTTCCGGATCATCGGGATCCACAAAAATGGTTTTGATCCCTAATCGGGGAAGGGTCAGGGCAAAAAGATTATACGTCCCCCCATATAAGGTGCTTGCAGCAACGATCTCATCTCCCGCCCCTGCAATATTGAAAATAGCATAGGTTATCGCCGCCGAGCCCGAAGCCACTGCCAAAGCTCCGATTCCCCCTTCTAAAGCAGCAACCCTTTTTTCCATAACATCGGTGGTCGGATTCATCATCCGGGTATAAATATTCCCCGGCTCTTTGAGGGCAAATAACTTGGCTGCATGATCCACCCCGTCAAAATTATACGAGGTAGTTTGATAAATCGGTACCGCCCGGGCTCCTGTAGTGGGGTCCGGTTTCTGCCCGGCATGGACCTGCAGGGTATCAAACTTTAACTTTCTTTCCGCCACTTACAACAACTCCTTTTGTATTTAAAATTTACTGCTCTTTTATAATTTTTTTATATGCTCGTTCCGATGTAAATATGACTAGAGGAATAATATCCAGTACGTGTAGTCTGACTAAATAATATAGAGACACTTATGCTTCCGAATACAGGGGAGACATGTTTCTTAAACTGGTAATTATCGGGGGTAAAGCCTGCAAAACATATTGTACTTCTTCTAAAGTGTTGTTTTTGCCCAGGGTCAATCTAAGCGACCCATGTGCAGTTTCCGATTTCAATCCTATTGCCCTGAGGACGTGGGAGGGCTCTAATGTCCCGGAAGTGCAGGCCGAACCACTGGAACTCATTACCCCTTTATGGTCAAGCATCAAAACAATCGACTCACCTTCTACATAATCAAAACAAACACTGACACTTCCCGGCAAACGATGTTCCGGATGCCCTGTAATTCTGGTATCCGGTATGGTATCAATAATGCCCTTCATTAGATAATGCCCCAGGTATGTTGTTTTCTTTTGAGTTTCTTGCATGTTGTTTGTGGCTATTTCTGCCGCTTTAGCCATTCCTACAATGCCAGGAACATTTTCTGTTCCGGCCCTGCGCTTACTCTCCTGTCCCCCTCCGTGTATTAATCTTTCCAGCGTAATCCCTTTTTTCACATAGAGAAATCCTATCCCCTTGGGTCCATAAAACTTGTGGCTGGATGCAGACAGCATATCAACCCCTAAATGCTTAATGTCTACCGGAATTTTACCTGTGGTCTGCACGGCATCGGTATGAAATACAACACCTGCTTCATGGGTGATTTCCACCAATTTTTTCAATGGCTGAATAGTCCCGATTTCATTATTGGCATGCATAATACTCACCAGAGCCGTATTTGGCCTAATCGCTGCCCTGAGTTGGTTCGGTTCGACTTGACCGTAGGGATCAACTGGCAGAACAGTCAGGTCAAAACCCCTGCTTTCCAGATAATGACATGTATCTAAAACCGCATCATGCTCAATGGCAGATGTGATAATATGATTGCCCTGGTTGCGATTTGTTTCCATATAAGATGTAATGGCTAGATTATTGGCTTCGGTACCTCCACTGCAAAATATTATCTCTTCCGGAACAGCATTTATTAATGCTGCAGTTTTTTCCCTGGCTTCCACCAGTCCAATACGTGCATCTCTTCCGATGGAGTGGATACTGGAAGGGTTGCCGAATCTGTATTGATAAAAAGGCATCATGGCTGCAAATACTTCCGGATCAACCGGGGTCGTAGCACTGTGGTCCATATATATTTTTTTGTCCATAATCACATTCCCCCATCATTTTATATCGGTTAATTGTTTTTCCTAACTTCATTGATTTCACTGGCTTCTCTTGCCAATTCCGCCAGGGTATATGAATCCAAGACCCCATTCATTGCATCCCTCAGTTTGGTCCATAAGGGGCGGGTAATACATATATCCTGCCTTTTGCATGTTTTAGGGTTATGTTCACTAACACAGTCTACCGGAGCAATAGGTCCTTCCAAAGCTCTGATAATTTCTCCCACTTTTATATCTTCAGCATTCCTGGCTAGAAAATAGCCTCCTTTAGCCCCCCTAACACTACTGACAATTCCTGATTTTTTTAGAGGTATCATGATCTGGTCCAGGTAGCGTTCCGATATACCCTGGTTTTGCGCTATAGTTTGACTGGTAATCGGTCCTTTTTCCTTTCTTATCGCAATTTCCAGGGCGGCTCTTAATCCATATCTTCCTTTGGTGGAAAGTTTCATTTATACCCCTCCGTTTTCTGCACAGCTTAATTAAGATGCATATATTATCATTTTCTCTAATGCTATGGTGGCATCGATACGGATACTTTCCTCAACCCGTATTGTTTTTTCATTATTTTCCATCGTATACAATATCTTTTTCAGGGTAATACTTTTCATATTGGGCAAATCAATTCTGCTGAAGCCCTGATTAACTTTTTTTCCGGGTTCTCCTTACTTATCGGGTGTAGGATTCTGCATTTCGTGCCAATAATGAATTCGCCGGCAACTGATTTTCTCACATAAAAAACGTTTCCACCTGTCTTACCTGCATAACCCGTTAATTCGATTATTCTAGGGTGGCATGATCATGTTCAACCACGAGAATCCCTCGCTTATATTCTTTTCAGTATGGCACTGTATACTAAAATAAATTATCATAATTCCTATCTTTTTTGTCAAGAATTTCGCCACATAAATGCACTTGGTTAATCTGTTTAGCAAATTATTAAGCACCTGTACTGGGTATGATATTGTAATCAAACGTTTATCTTGTAATTGCGCAAGCGTAAGGAGTTCAATACAACTGAAACCGAACTAAATGCCATGGCCGCCCCGGCTATGATCGGGGACAGGTACCCTAGAGCTGCAATGGGGATGCCAATACTGTTATAGATAAAAGCCCAAAAAAGGTTTTGCCTGATGGTTTTCAGGGTACGGCGGGAAAGCTTAATCGCTCCCACAATCCCTCTTAGGTCCCCTTGCATCAAAGTAATATCTCCGGCCTCCATCGCTATATCGGTACCTGAGCCCAAAGCTATGCCTATGTGTGCTGTTGCAAGGGCTGGAGCATCATTGATTCCATCTCCTACCATAGCTACTATACGGCCTTGTTCTTGTATCTTTTGTATTTGCAGGGCCTTATCTCCGGGCAAAACCTCCGCCAGAACATGATCAATTTCTAATTTTTTGGCCATGGCATTGGCAGTTCTCCAGTTATCCCCGGTGATCATGTATACTTCCATGCCCATTTTTTTCATTTCCCGTACTACCGCCACAGCCTCTTCTTTGAGCACGTCTGCTAATGCCAGTAACGCAGCCATTTTGCCGTCAATGGCTAATAATACGACGGTTTTGCCCTGTTCCTCCAGGTGCGAGATCGTGTTTTCAACCTGGTCCAGGGCAACATTCTTGCTTCTTAGCAAATATCTGTTACCTAAAACAATCTCCCGATCGGGAAAGGAAACCAGCACTCCCTGACCCGGTACCGCCTCAAACCTTATGGGCTCCGGAAGCTCTGGGTGTAATGCCTGTGCAGCTTTTAAAATTGCCTGTCCCAGCAAGTGTTCTGAGTTTTTTTCTGTTCCCCCGGCCCAGTATAAAACCTCACTCTCCGTGTAAGGATTGAAGGTCACCACATCAGTGAGTTCTATGGAACCCCGGGTCAGGGTTCCCGTTTTATCAAAAACCATCGTATTGGTTTTATGGGCAATTTCCAGAATTTCCCCACCTTTAATCAAGATGCCCTTTTCTGCTCCCATTCCCGTCCCTACCATAATCGCAGTGGGCGTTGCCAGACCTAAAGCACAGGGGCAGGCAATGACCAATACTGCAACCGCACTGATGATGGCCTTGGACATCCCGGCCCCAAAGACATAATGTAAAATAATGGTGAGGATAGCAATCCCAATGACTGCCGGCACAAAGATTCCTGCTACCTGATCCACCAATTTTTGTATCGGGGCTTTAGACCCCTGGGCATCTTCAACCATTTTTATAATTTGAGCCAACATCGTATCCCGCCCAACTTTTTCAGCCCGGAACTTAAAGCTGCCCGTTCTGTTCAAGGTGGCACCAAATACTTTATCCCCTGGTTTCTTTTCTACAGGAATGCTTTCCCCGGTCAGCATAGACTCATCGATCAGAGAAAAACCTTCTATGACCTCCCCATCTACCGGGATTTTCTCCCCGGGGCGCAAGATCAAAATATCCCCTGGCACCACCTCTTTAACTGGAACGTCTATTTCCTTCCGGTCTTTTAGGATACGTGCCGTTCTAGGTTGCAAACCGCTTAATTTTTTAATAGCCTCAGAGGTTTTGCCTTTGGCTTTACTTTCCATAAATCTTCCTAAAATCACCAGGGTTATAATAATCGCCGAGGTTTCAAAATATAGTTCAGCCACATTTCCTGTTTGTATATTGTAAATACTAAAAAAGTAGGCCGCTGATGTCCCCAGGGCAATCAATACATCCATGTTGGCTCCCGCGGTGCGCAGGACCAGGTAAGCATTTTTATAGAACCTGTATCCCACAAAAAACTGGACCGGGGTAGCCAAAGCTAATTGTACGTAAGGATTGTGCAAAATATGAATCCCCCAACCCATAATCATATCCAACATTGCAACCACCAAAGGAAAGGTCAGCAGAGCTGAAAAAAGAAACAGCTTTAACAAAAAACCGGTTTCTTCATCTTCCACTTCAGTACCTATGTCCTGATCATTGACCAAAGTCGCCTTATAACCGAGTTTTCCAATGCTATCAATAATCTCGGGACTTTTTATTTTGGTCTCATCATATTCAATCCATGCCTTGTTGTTCAGTAAATTTACCTGCACCTTGATGATCCCGTCCTTTTGGGATAATAGGTTGTTAACCCGGGCAGAGCAGGCCGCACAAGACATCCCGCTGATCTCTAATTCAATTTTGGTGAAAATTTGTTCCTCCAGGATGACTTTATACCCTAAATCATTGATTTTTTTCACGATTTCTTCATAAGATATCTGATCTTCGGAGTATTCCACGGTTGCTTTATTGGTAGCCAGGTTAACATGGGCCTCTTTTACCCCACGAGTCTGGTTCAGGCTTTTCTCTATGCGACTGGCACAGGCTGCACAGGACATTCCTTCGATCTTTAACGTTTTTTTCATATGCTATATTTCCTTTCCCATCTAAGGATTGTTCACTATGGCTTCATTGATGGTATCCTAAGGGCTCTAAGTGAATTTCCAACCGCCAGGATTGTTACGCCAACATCGGCAAATACAGCTGCCCACATGGTTACCAGGCCCGCAGCACCCAGAGACAGAAAAACTCCTTTTATACCCAAAGCCATAACGATATTTTGAATGACGATGCTTTTGGTCCGGCGTGCACTGGCTAACGCAGCCGGCAATGCCGTTATCTCATCTTTCATGAGAACAACATCAGCTGCCTCAATGGAAGCGCCTGCGCCAATCCCCCCCATCGCCACACCCACATCCGCCCGCATAAGAACGGGAGCATCATTTAATCCGTCCCCAATATATAGCACCATTTCTCCCCGTGGTTGCCCGGCCATGATCGTTTCTACCTGCTGAACTTTTTCCTGGGGAAGCAGTTCCCCGAAATATTGTGCAATATGAAGGCTGCGGGCTACTTCTTCAACCATTTCTTTTTTATCACCTGACAGGATAATGATATTTTTGATACCCAATTTTTTTAACTGGCTTAAGGTTTTCCAGGCATCGGGCTTAATCGTATCCGCTATTATGATTTTTCCGATATATTCCCGGTTTTTGGCTAAATACACCGTGCTTCCTCGGACCTTATAATCCGGCTGGGGAACGGAGATGGATTCCCGGTGCATCATCTTTTCATTCCCAGCAATAATCTCATATGGATCTGCCTTCATGATTACCCCCAGGCCCGGTATTTCCTCATAGGTTTGAATAATTGAAAGATCCGGTTCCAAATCTGTTTCCTGAAGTATGGCCCGGGCAATAGGATGGTTTGATTTGCTCTCCGCCAAAGCAGCATAGTTAAGGATATCGGTATGATGATAATTCTTTTCCGGTATGATCTCCTGTATTTTAAAATTGCCCTCGGTGATGGTTCCGGTTTTGTCCATGACTACTGTTGTTACCTGAGTTAAGGCTTCAATATAGTTGGCGCCCTTCACCAGAATCCCCTGGCGAGAAAGTGAGCCAATCCCGGCAAAAAAGCCTAAGGGAATAGAAACCACCAGAGCACAGGGACAGGATATGACCAGAAAGACCAGGGCCCGGTATAACCATTCCTCCTGACTGGCAGCAAAAAACAGCGGTGGAATGAGTGCTATGGTAACAGCTCCTGCAACTACTGCCGGAGTATAATAATTGGAAAATTTTGTGATGAAATGTTCCGTCGGGGCTTTCCGGGCTTCTGCTTCCTCCACCATCTCTAAGATCCGGGCTATTGTCGATTCAACATAGGGCCTGCTCACCTCTAGGTTTAAGGCCCCCCCTAAATTTATCATCCCAGCCAATACTTCCTGATCTGGCTCATAATAATCCGGAATGGTTTCCCCGGTCAATGGGGACGTATCAATGAAGGAACTGCCATCAGTAATCTTTCCGTCCAGGGGGATTCTCTCTCCTGGTTTAACTACAATGATATCTCCGGGGCGAACCATTTCCGGGGCTACTTCCCTGATCCCTATCCCGGTGTAAAGATTGGCATAGTTAGATTTGATAGCCAACAACTCTTTAATACTTCGCCTTGAGCGGTGAACGGCATGGTCCTGTAAAACCATACCAATCTGGTAAAAGAGCATGACTGCTACTGCTTCGGGATATTCTCTGATCGCAATGGCTCCCGATGTTGCGATAGTCATAAGCACACTTTCTCCGAAAAAACGGCGATTTTTTATATCCCGTAACGCATTGTAAATAACCCTGGCTCCAACCAGAAAATATGCACTGATAAACAATAGGAATTCCATCTTAGGCTGCAATGAATCTCTATAGATTAACGTAGGTATAAAGAAAGCCAGTGCCACAATGATAAGGCTGGTTAGAAACCAGGTTTTTCTTTTTTCTAAAGCTTCCTGCGGATGTAAGATATCATCCGCGGGAACCACTTTTACTTCCGGTTCATATTTTTGGACAATGGTATTTACTACCGTAAAATCAATGGGCCTGCCACTACGAATGTTTAAAGTAGCGTTTGCAAAACTGAGATAGGCTTGTTCTATTCCTTCCAGTGCTGCTATATCCTGTTCGATTTTCCGGGCACAGCTGGCACAGGTTAAACCCTGTAATATATATTTCTGCTGCCTGGAATCCATCCGTTTCTCCCTTTCCCACCTCTATTGCCGGCAATTTCTAGTAAAAAGATAGGGTTTTAACATTTATCTTAATTATAGTATTTATTTCTTTCCTACGTGAAGAAAAACATTCATCTTGTGCATAAAAAAAACCCGGCTAGCCGGGTTTTTTTATCTGCTTCTTTGCTGTTCAGCCAAAATGCGGAGGTTGTCAAAAAGTTCGGCTACGGTTATGACCCCGACACCCCCCGGGACCGCACTTGCCATGCTCGCTTTTTCCTTGGCCTCTTCGTGAACGTCTCCACACATGGCCCCGGACTCATCAAAATTGATGCCGGCATCAATGATTACTGCCTGTTCTTTAACCATGTCTGCGGTAATATATCTGCCCCTGCCTAGTGCCGCTATCAGAATATCTGCCTCTCTGGTCTCCCGGTCCAAATCCCGGGTTT
>PWPP01000027.1 GCA_003558625.1 Syntrophomonas sp. | reverse complement strand
CAACCTGCGCTACCGACCGGGACCCAAACAAAAACTAAAATTTACCCATACCCTGAACGGTTCGGGAGTGGCTGTAGGCAGAACCGTAGCCGCGATCCTGGAAAACTACCAGCAGGAAGACGGCTCGGTTTTGGTACCCGAAGCGCTGAGATCATACCTGGGGGGACTGGAAATCATCCCTAAAGGCAATTAGGCCGCTGGTTTTATTGACAACCCCAAAATGCTGTGATATACTTTCATTTGCATTGCAAGGAAAACACTTAAGGGCTCAGGAGGGGTGTCCGAGTGGTTGAAGGAGGCGGTCTTGAAAACCGTTGAACCTTCAAGGGTTCCGTGGGTTCGAATCCCACCTCCTCCGCCAAAATATACCGGGAGAGATGGCCGAGTAGGCTGAAGGCGCTCGCCTGCTAAGCGAGTAGACGGTTAAAAGCTGTCTCGAGGGTTCGAATCCCTCTCTCTCCGCCATATTGTCCATAATAAGACCTGCGCCCGTAGCTCAGCTGGATAGAGTAACAGACTACGAATCTGGAGGTCCGGGGTTCGAATCCCTGCGGGCGCGCCATTTATATAACTTTTTATAGCAGGGCAATCCTTATAAACGATACCGCCTAAACCCTTAAAGTGTAAGATGATATCTTACACTTTCCATATTTAAAGCAGGAAAAATACCCCTCCAGGGTAAATATGCGCCCGTAGCTCAGGTGGATAGAGCAGCAGTTTCCTAAACTGCGGGCCAGGGGTTCAAGTCCTCTCGGGCGCACCATTCAAACCAAAAAACCACGCGGGTTGCGTGGTTTTTGTTTTATCAGCATTAATTTTACCATAAGTGCGCAAACCCAAGCAGACTCTCAGAAAGGGGGGACAGGCTGCTTAGATACCGTCCGCTGAGATCTGCCGAATCCCCTGGGCATCTAGGTAGGATTTACATGTGGACCATGAACCAGCAATATCTTATGGGACTTTTACGAAAACTTAGCATAGACCCGTAGACTGAGGTACCGTCAATGGTTATTCGCTAAGTTTATTCTCCACGAGGTAATTTCCAGTTAACCGGCAACCTGGTTGGCTGATTCTATTTCCATTTCCTCAAGATACTTTATGCTCCTGTAGCATTTGATTCCCCAAGCTTTGCTGTTTAGGTGTCACAGTCCGGAACAGAACAGCATCAAAGTTCTGTTTCCAGCAGGAAAGGTTACGCTCACTCGAGTTCGGCGCCGGATCTACCGGTTGCGTTTAAGTTAAATCCCGACCTATGATACATCAGATAGCAGTGGGGCCAGCCGTTTACAGAGAATGGGGCCGGGTTAGGTTCAGTGATTGTTTGATATGCGTTTATATTATATACTAATATTACTTGCTCGTTTCTGAATAAGCGGTATGCAATCGGATATACCCTCAGTGTGAAGTTATCCTAAAGGTTCATATTTTAAGAGCCCAAAATGGATGGATAATAGGCTAAAAGCCCCTAAATAGAGGAAACAATGATTATTTGCAAAATACACCATAATGATTTGCCCAAGTCCATAATGCGGGTCAGGGGTTCAGATCCTTTTGGGTGCGCCACTGGATGTGACGGGTTTGCGTGATATACGATATATGAAATGGGCGCTCTATTTAGCCCGCAAAGCCTATGAGTTAGGCGAAGTCCCGGTGGGAGCGGTAGTGGTCAAGGACAAAAAAGTGATTGCCATGGCCTGCAATGAAAAAGAGATGCGAAATGATTCAACCGCCCATGCCGAACTGCTGGCCCTGCAAAGAGCGAGCAGTTATCTGGGTACCTGGAGACTGGCTGATACAACCATATATTCTACCCTTGAACCCTGTCCCATGTGTGCTGCGGCAATGGTTCATGCACGGGTCAAACGGCTGGTTTTTGGAACCCGGGATCCTAAAACCGGAGCGGCCGGTTCCATAATCAATCTGCTTCACTTTCCGCCCTTAAATCACCGGGTAGAAATTGCCGAGGGAGTCTTGGAAGCAGAGTGTGCAGAACTCATGCGTACATTTTTTCAGGAATTACGGAGAGATGGCCGAGATGGTCGAAGGCGCTCGACTCGAAATCGAGTAGACGGTTAGTCCCGTCTCGTGGGTTCGAATCCCACTCTCTCCGCCACCAAAAAGGCTACGCGCGTGCTATGAAACAAGTAGCATGCGCATTTTTTGTTTGTGGGAGGTTGTTCGTAATGCTAAGATAATGGCAGGCATTGCTTCAATAAAATGGTGATGTTTATATTCATTTTTACTTGACGGGTACAACTACGTGACATTTCAAAATGGATGAAATAATGGCATGCGATTTACCGATCTTTTTTAAGGGGCTTGATGGATGAATAAACACTTTTATCAAAGGGTAATAAACGAATCGCCTACCGCCTATGGGTTACACAGGATGATATGTGATGAAAACGGCATCGCCATTGATTATGAATTCATTGAAGTAAATCCAGCTTTTGAAAAACATACCGGTTTAAAGGCGGAGAATGTCTTGGGAAAAAGAATCACAGAGGTTTTGCCGGGAATAGAAAAAAATGGTTTCGACTGGATCGGTTTCTATGGGGAGATTGCCCTTAATAACCGGCAAAAGGAAACGGAGCAGTTCATGGAACATTTACAGCGCTGGTATAGAGTATGGGCCTATTCTCCGGAAAAATATTATTTTGTGAGCTTATTTACCGACATATCGGAAGAAAGGGTGGCTCGGCAAAGAGCAGAAAAAACCCTGTTCCTTGAGATCACGGCTAGAAAAGGCATGGAACAAGATTTCAAGCAGCAGACGGCCTTGCTGAACGGACTGATTGATTCCATACCCGACCGCATCTTTTTTAAGGATACTAGCGGCAGCTACCTGGGCTGTAATCAAGTATATGCGAGCCAGGTGGGTAAAAGCAAAGAGGACATCATCGGTTTAAATGATTATGATTTATATCCCCGGGATGTGGCGGAGTTTTTCAGAATGCATGACAGAGTTATGCTGGAGCAGGGGAAACCCCTTGAAAACGAGGAACATATAGATTATCCCGATGGGACAAGACGGTTTTTTAACACATTGAAAGCGCCGTTGTATTCGGAAAAGGGCCAAATTTTAGGCTCTCTGGGTGTTAGCCGGGATATCACCGCCCGCAAGCAGGCGGAAGAGGAACTGCTGGAGACCAGAAAATATCTGGAAAACCTGCTCCGGCATGCCAATGCGCCTATTATTACCTGGTCCCCGGATTTTCAAATCACGGAATTTAACCAGGCTTTTGAAAAACTGACCGGCAGAAAGCGGGCGGATGTTGCAGGACAGCACCTGGAAATCCTTTTTCCGGATGAAAACAGGGTGGAATCTATGCAGCAAATTTACCGGACCATTGCCGGGGAGAAATGGGATGTCCAGGAAATTCCGATCTTGCATATATCCGGCAAAAAGCATATCGTTCTTTGGAACTCTGCCAACATCTATAATGATGAGGGCCATCTGATCGCAACCATTGCCCAGGGGCAGGACATCACCGCCCGCAAGCAGGCAGAAGTATCTCTCCTTCAATCAGAAGAGATGTTCTCCAAGGCGTTTCATGGCAACCCCATTATGATGACCCTGGGTACAATTGAAGAAGGGAGATATTTGGATTGCAATGAAGCCTTTTGTGCGGTTACGGCTTATCACCGTGATGAGGTTATCGGAAATACTGTCCGGGACATAAACCTTTTTGTAGATGTGGAACAGAGGGAAGGGTATATCCGGATGCTCTTGGAGCGGGGAAAACTTGAACGGGTTCCAATAGATCTGCGCACCAAAAGCGGAGCGATTCGCAGCTGTGATTTATGGAGTCAGTTAATAGAAATCGAAGGCAGACCCTGCCATATTACCGGCATGGTTGACATTACCGAGCAAAAAAGAATAGAGTTCGCAGTCCAGCGTCTGGACCGCCTGAACCTCGTGGGGGAGATGGCAGCCAGTATCGGCCATGAAATAAGAAATCCCATGACTACGATACGGGGGTTTCTCCAGCTGTTGGGCAGCAAAGAAGCGTATGCCCATGATCAAACCTATTTCGACCTGATGATTGAAGAATTGGACCGGGCTATCGACATCATTACGGAATACTTAAATGTAGCCAAAGACAAAAAAGTGGACCTGCAGCTGCAAAACCTGGATGAAGTAGTGGCCTGTCTTTTTCCCATGATCCAGGCCGATGCCATTCACCAGGACAAGGTGATTCAGATGGATCTGGGTGAACCCCCCCTGGTCCTGTTTGATGCCAAGGAAATCCGGCAGCTGATCCTCAATCTGGTCCGTAATGGGCTGGAAGCGATGTCCGCGAAAGGCATCCTCACCATTGGAACGTCTACCGAGGGAAACGAAATTGTCCTGTTTGTTAAGGACCAGGGGCACGGATTGGATCCTGACCTGTTGGATAAGCTGGGAACCCCCTTCGTAACCACCAAGGATAACGGCATCGGTCTTGGACTGGCCGTATGCTATAGTATTGTGGCCCGTCATAAAGCCAGGATTGATTATGAGACCGACCTGGAGGGAACGACTTTCAAGGTATTCTTTCCACTCCCGGAAACCGTTTCAGTGATGTCATAAAAGGAAGCGAGCAACGGTATTGCCGTTTGAAAAGCATGTCAACAGACAGCGGGGAAAACGGATCTCGTTGCCGGAGACCAGGCTTTTGCAGCCAGAGGGGCTGATTTTTTTAAGTATCGTTCATTCTTCTGGGTGCCGGACGCGGTTTTTCCCGCCTGCTGTATATCACGACAATATTAAGAAGGCGATATAAAAATAGATGAGGATGGATAGCAGGTCCTGAATAATGGTAGCCAAAGGCCCGCTGCCAAAGGCCGGGTCCCTGCCCAGGGCATTAAATATCCAGGGCAGGCCCATGGCTATTACGGTCGAAATGGTGCAGGCCGCAAATAGGGACAGGGCCACAATGAATACCATGTTCAGATCTCCCCAGCGCCACCAGATTAAAGGGCCGGCAATTAGGGCCAGCATAAACCCCATGGCCAGACCTGCCAGCAGCTCACTTCTTAACACCTTGCGGATGGGAATCCCCACCGAAAGACCTCGGATGACGATGGTTTCCGTCTGAGTGCCAACCGCATCCGCCATGTATACGATGCCCGGAATAAAAAAGGCCAGGGCAATTTTGGTACTGAGTTCGGCTTCGAACCAGCCTACAAAATCGGCTGACAAAAGCGCTCCCGCCAGCCCGATAAGCAGCCAGGGCAGACGGTGCCAGATGCGGCGCGTAACGGTCTCTTCACTGCTAAACCGGGCATCAAAGGTGCTTTTGAGGAGGCCGCTATGCCGGGATAAATCTTCCTCATGCTCCGATAGCAGTACCTCCATCAGCTGATGAGGGGTAATCAGCCCCATGAAACGCCCATCACGATTTACTACCGGAATGGCAGTCTTCTTTTCCCGCACGGCATACCAGGTGGCCATTTCCCGGTCCATCTCCGGCCCCACCACCGGATGCTGAGGATCTATAAGATCCGATACCGGACAAGTATCAGCTGCCACCAGCAGGTCCTCAATACTGATAATCCCGATATAGATATCTTTCTCACAGACAACGATGTGGCTGGCACTCTCAAACCGCTGCTGTTCCAGGGCATAGCGAACGTCCCGGGCCAAAGCGGCAGGCTGGGCGATTGGAACCTCCAGGGAAGAATGCACGGCAGTGGTTTCATCGTGGATATCCTTACCGTAGCCAGTATGATCAGACAAATTCTTCACACTCCTTATAAAAGAAAAAACGGATGCCCAGGAAATACGATAAAATGGGCAGCCGTTTTATATCAAAACGGGAGCAGGTAGTCAAATGTGAAATGATGGCCTGCGCATTATGCAATAAACATTTTTATTCAACTATGATGGTACCTACCATAAAGGGGTGAGGCGTGCAAAAATAATCAAATGTGCCGACATCGGCAAAGACAAAACTGAATGTTTCTCCTATACCTAAAACACCGGACTCGAAATTTCCCGGACTGGTAACCGTGTGTGAATCAGCGTCATTATTAGTCCAAGTCACTCTGGTTCCCGCAGATACGGTTAAAATCTGAGGATTAAAGGCATAACCTTCCAGGATAACAACTTGTTCTTCGATTATTTCCACTTCGTCTTCCGGCTCTACCGCTTCGGGTTTTATCATGTACGTAAAGCTGATCCATTCAGTGGATGCTTCTTTGGGACCCCAGTCAAATTCAGCGCCAAAAATCTCACCCACGGATCTCAGGGGAAGATAGGTACGGTCATTTCGGATTTGAGCGGCAACATCAGACATTTCAGTGCGGGTTACGCCGTCTTCTGTTACCCTGATTTCAGTAGAGCCGATTTCGAGTTCAATGAGCATCTCTTCATTGGTTAAGGTAACCCACCGGGTGGAATCGCCCTGTGGACCCCAGTCTGCTTCAAGCCCGAAGGCTTCAGCCAGAAAGCGCAGCGGTACCATGGTACGCCCATTATCGATAAAAGGCCCGGCATCCATAGTATGGCTTTCACCGTCGACCGTATAGGTGGTTGCACCGATTTCCATAATGATTTCTACCGTGGTGAATTCTTCTTCCATATGCTGCTCAGGGGAGGCAGCGGGAATCATGACCATAATCATCAGCATGGTCAGGAACAATACAGCAGCGTTTCTCACATACAATCCCTCCTTATAGCAGGTTAATTTAGAAATATCTGTATATTTATACTAGCGGAAGAGTACGTTACCGTCAACCGAGCGCCAGCGAGAGGGGGCTGCATAAAGTTTTTATAAACGGGATTCCTTTATATAAAAGGCCTACCTTCGTATGGCCCAATCATAACGGCTGTTTCCTGAAAACGCTTATGGCAGGGGGCGGGGTTTGTGGAAGCAGGAGCGGGCATACTTTGAGCCGTAATGACTTTGTAAAGGTTCTTACTTAAGCTTAAATGGTTAGGATCCCGGTGAGAAAGGATGACTTTATGAAAGGCTAAATTCAGGCACCAGAACCGTTTTGACGGACATCGACGGATGAATATATAATGGATGCAGATATGATTATCAGGGAAACAGGGAATAGATCAAACCGCTTATTTCGGCAGGATTTATAGATTAAATTGGAGGCTGATTCATGTACGGGGAAAATGACAAAACACAACCACCAACCCGTGAAGAGCTGGAGGGTATGCGGGAAACACTGCTGGTCTGGTATGATCAGAATGCCAGGGACCTTCCCTGGCGGAGGGAGAAAGATCCTTACCGGATCTGGCTCTCGGAAATCATGCTGCAGCAGACCCGGGTGGATACGGTAATCCCGTATTATGACCGTTTTATTCGAGACTATCCACACCTGGAGGATTTAATGAAAGCCAGCGAAGAAGAAGTTTTAAAGCAATGGGAGGGATTGGGATATTATGCCCGGGCCCGGCATTTCCTGGAAGCGGTACGGGAAGTGGGAGCTCAATACGGGGGGCAGGTTCCTCCAGAACCGGTGAGTTTCCGGCAGCTCCCCGGGGTGGGGGAGTATACTGCAGCCGCGGTTTTGAGCATGGCTTACGGCATCCCCCTGGCGGCAGTGGATGCCAATATCAAGCGCGTAATCCGCCGCCTGTTCTGCCTGGAAGGAGAAGCCGGCAAAAAGGGTATGGAAAAGGAAATTAAAACGAAGGCAGGGGAACTATTAGACCATAACCGTGCGGGGGATTTCAATCAGGCCCTGATGGATTTAGGGGCCACACTTTGTACCCCGGGCCAGCCCGCCTGT
>PWPP01000052.1 GCA_003558625.1 Syntrophomonas sp. | reverse complement strand
TGTTCATACCCTTCACCGGCCAGAGTGGCGGGGTATACCCTTCCTTCTATGTCAGGAATTTGGGCCGCGGTAAAGGCGACTACCTCATAATCTTGATTATGGCGGAAATAGGTATTAAAATTGTGAAAGTCCCTACCCGCAGCTCCCATGATAATGACCCGGTTTTTTTTCATTCAAACATTACCTCCTGCTTTGTTTTATTGCTTTTCCTGCTATCACAAAACTGCATCCCATTTAGCAGCAATTAGTTTCATCAATGATAAGACTGGTATCATATGACATGACCTCGATATCCTGGCGTCTTTGCCAACCGAGTCCTTCATAAAAAATCAATGCCGGATGATTATCCTTAAAGGCAAAAAGATGTATTTTGTGGGCCCCCATCCTTTTTAATTCTTCAACCACTTTATGCACCAGCATTTTCCCATATCCCTTACCCTGTTGATCGGGATGAATGGCCAGGTGATAGATATAGCCCCGGCGACCGTCAAATCCTCCTAACACGGTTCCGATGACGGCATTTCTCTTCTTCAGGATCAGGCAGGTATCCGGATTCCGGTCCATAAAGGTCACCAGTGATGCCGGGTCATCACCCCGGCCTATACCGACCCCGGGCACCAGGTGCCATAATTTTTTCATGACCGATATATCCTGGTGCTGGGCCTTATCCAAATAAATATATTTGTCCAACACTTCATTTCCTCCATCTACATAATCAGGGCCATAATCGCCTTATGGGCGTGAAGACGGTTTTCTGCTTCTTCAAAAACCACCGACTGGGGTCCGTCCATGACTTCATCGGTTATTTCTTTGCCCCTTTTTGCAGGAAGGCAATGCAGCACAATGGCATCGGTAGCAGCATGGCTTAATAGATGGCGATTCACCTGAAATTTGAGAAAGTGCTCCTCTTTTTCTGCGGCGTCCTCTTCCTGGCCCATACTGGACCAGACATCGGTATAAATGACATCGGCATCCTTCACCGCTTCCCAGGGATCAGATAGGATGCTTAGCTGGCTCCCGGTTAAAGCCGCATCTTCCCGGGCCTTTTCAAGAATAGCCGGATCTGGTTCATAGCCACCCGGTGAAGCAATAACCATATTGATGCCGGTCTTTGCAGCTCCAAAAAGCAGAGAATGGGCTACATTGTTTCCATCTCCGACAAAGGCCAATTTTAAGCCTTTTAACTCTTTCTTGTGCTCTAGAATGGTTAATAAATCACCGATGACCTGGGTGGGATGCAAGAGATCGGTTAAGCCGTTAATGACCGGTACAAATGAAGCCCTGGCTAATTCCAGAACTTCTGCATGCTCGAAGGTCCGGATCATAATTCCGTCTACCATGCGGGTAAGAACCCGGGCTGTGTCATATATGGTCTCTCCCCTGCCGAGCTGAATATCCCGGGGACTTAAGAACAGAGCATGTCCTCCCAACTGGTACATTCCCACCTCAAAAGCAACCCGGGTACGGGTAGACGCTTTCTGAAAAATCATGGCCAGGGTTTTCCCGGTTAACAGGGGATGGGCAATCTTTTTTTTCTGTAAGGATTTTAAATCTACCGCTACCTGGAGGATATATGCCACTTCCTCAACCGTAAAATCATGGATGCTGATAAAATCTCTTCCTTTTAAATAACTATCAACCTGGTATCCCAATATAAATCCCTCCTTCTTTATGCGTGCCATTCCTGTATGGCATCCCGGAAAATATCCATCCCCTGTTCCAGTAAATCTTTTTCAATATTTAAGGGTGGTACAAAGCGAACTACATTCGGACCGGCAGCAACCAGCAGCAGGCCTTTATCTAAACAGATTTGGATTAAATCCTTTACCTCCCGGTCAAATTCCATCCCCAGCATCAGGCCCCGGCCCCGGATTTGCAAAACCCGCGGGTCCTCAATCTGTTGCAATCGGTGCCATAAGGCATAGCCTTTTTCCTGTACCTTGTGCAAAAACTCTTCACGAGCTACCAGGTCCACTACTTTTTCAGCCACGGCACAGGCCAGGGGATTGCCCCCAAAGGTAGATGCATGATCTCCCGGTTCAAAACCGGCCGCAGCTTCATTGGTGGCCAGTAAGGCTCCTATGGGAAAACCTCCACCCAGTCCCTTGGCCAGAGTTAGCAGATCCGGACGGATCCCATACCCGTGCCAGGCCAAAAAATCACCGGTTCTGCCTACGCCACACTGTATTTCATCAAAAATCATCAGCAAGCCTTCCCGGTGGCAAAGCTCCCTCAGCTTGCTTAAAAAATCAATTTCTGCAGGTCTGATGCCACCCTCACCCTGGATGGGTTCTATCATAATTGCGCAGGTCTCCTTACTAACCAGTTTGACCACCGAAGCTAGGTCATTAAACTTTGCATAGGCAAACCCCGGAAGCAGAGGCGAAAATCCCTCCTGGTGTTTTTTTTGTCCGGTAGCCGTTAACGCTGCCAGGGTCCTACCATGGAAGGATTGGTGAAAGGTGATGATTTCTTTTCTCTGCCCCTCGTCACAGCGGAAAAAATATTTTCGTGCCAGTTTGATAGCCCCTTCGACAGCTTCGGCTCCGCTGTTACAGAAAAATACCCGATCTAAGCCGGAGACATGGGCTAACTTTTCTGCCAATCTGACCTGGGGTTCCATCCAGTACAGGTTGGAAATGTGCCATAATTTTTGGGCCTGTTGCGCTAAGGCCTCAATAAGCTCCGGGGGACTGTGTCCCAGGGAACATACCGCAATACCACTGGTAAAATCCAGGTATAGGCGGCCGTCTCCGTCAAAAACCCAGGCGCCCTGACCTCGAACAATGGCCACCGGAAAACGTCCATAGGTATTCATGACATAAGCCTGACCTTTTTCCATTATCTCCTGATTGTTCATGTTCCTACCTCCGATTTACTCTTCCATGCCCGTTTCCCCTGGTGTGTCCCGCCGGGGATCCGGGTAACCATGTCTGATTTTTCTTTATGGTTTAACCCCTATCACAGCCTCATCATCATGCAGCAGATTTATTCATTGACAAACATGGTGCCGATCCCCTCTTTGGTAAATACTTCCAACAAAATGGAGTGCGGCACTCTTCCGTCAATAATATGGGTGCGTCCGACTCCTCCGGTTACGGCTTCTATGCAGCAACGGATCTTAGGCAGCATACCGCCGTTTATAATGCCCCGGTTCATATAATCCTGCAGTTCGCTAACTCTTACTACAGAAATCAGGCTCTCAGGGGCCCGGGGATCCCGGAGCAAACCCGGGACATCGGTCAAAAGAACCAGCTTGTCTGCTTTCATGGCAACGGCGATGGCCGCTGCGACTAAATCTGCATTTATATTGTAGCTGTTAAAGTCATCATCAAACCCGATGGGGGCAATGACGGGAATATAACCATTTTCAATCAATGTTTCGATAATCATGGGGTTTATGCTTTCCACTTCCCCGGTAAATCCCATCTCCGCCTGGCCCTGTAAAGGCCGGGCCTTAATCAGCATGCCATCCTTACCCGATATCCCTATAGCCTTGCCCCCGCTGGCATGAAGACCGGCCACGATTTGCTTGTTCACCTTGCCCCCCAGAACCATTTCTACAATCTCCATGGTTTTCAGGTCTGTAACCCTCTGTCCATCAATAAAGGTACTGACAATACCCAGTTGTTCAAGCATCGCATTGATTTCCGGGCCTCCTCCGTGCACAACAATGGGATGCATGCCCACATATTTCATTAAAACAATATCCTGCATAATCTTTTCTTTCAGGTCACAGTCCTGCATAGCTGCCCCTCCATATTTTACCAGCACCCTTTTGCCATAGAAGTCTTTAATATAGGGAAGGGCTTCCACCAGAACCTCGGCTTTTTTCATTGCTGCTTCCAACATCCGGTTATCTCTCCTCGCTTGTGCGTTTTTCGTCCCTGTTTCCAGCTTCCGGGTTTGGGCCCGGGATCATCCGGCTCCCACCCCTATCAGGTACGGTAGTCGGCATTTATCCGGATATAATCATATGAAAGGTCACAGCCCCAGGCAACAGCCCCGGCTTGTCCCTGTTTCAGATCCACCTTAATAACCACCGTAGCTTTTTTCAGCTCCTGGCGGGCCCGCTCCTCATCAAATAACAGTCCCATGCCATCTACTGCCATCTTTTCCTGGCCTAAATAAATATCTACCCGGTGGGGGTCAAAATCAACTCCCGCTCTTCCGGCAGCAGCAAAAATACGGCCCCAATTGGCATCTTCACCAAAAACCGCTGCCTTGGTTAAATTAGAGGTGGTAATGGTGCGGGCAATTTTGCGCGCTGCATCTTCGCTGGGTGCATGTAGGACCTGTACCTCAATCAGCCTGGTTGCGCCCTCCCCATCCCGGGCAATCTTCTTGGCCAGGGTGATATTCACCAGGTCTAATGCCTCTTTAAATAGTTGGTAATCCGCGGAACCAACCTCATCAATCAAGGGGTTTTGAGCTTCCCCATTGGCCATGATGACCACCATGTCATTGGTGGAAGTATCGCCATCCACACTGATCATATTGTAGGAGCTATCTGTTGAATCCCGCAGCATCTGTTTTAAACAGTGGCTGCTGATGGCTGCATCGGTAGTGATAAAGGCCAGCATGGTCGCCATGTTAGGATGGATCATACCGCTCCCTTTGGCTATGCCTCCAATTCTGACCACCTTCCCCCCGATTTCTGTTTCCACGGCCGCTTCTTTTTGGACCAGGTCCGTAGTCATAAGAGCCAATGCCGCATTATGTCCCCCGTCCCGGGATAACGCAGACGCGGCTCTGGTGATCCCATCTTCAATCCGGTCCATTGGCATATAAACCCCAATAACCCCGGTGGAAGCGACTATTACGTCCTGAGGCCGTATTTGAAGGCACTGCCCCGTTAACTCCGCCATGGCAATACTGTCGGCCAAACCCTGTTCCCCGGTGCAGGCATTGGCATTGCCGCTGTTGACAACAACAGCCTGGGCTACACCGTCCTCAAGATGGAACCGGTTGATATCGATACAAGCGGCCCGGACCTTATTGGTGGTATAAACCGCAGCAGCCCGGGCCGGCTGCGGGGAATAAATAATGGCCAAATACATTTTGTTTTTTCTCTTAATTTCTGCACAAACCCCTTGAGCCAAAAAGCCCTGGGGAAAGGTTACAGAACCTGCTGCTATTTTCATGATAATAAAGACCTCCCAGTTTCTAAAAATACTCCTACCTGATTGTTGCTGGGATCAGGGGAACATGCCGGGGGTTGAAAGCCCACGGGTTTCTTCTAAACCAAGCATGATATTAAGGTTTTGTATGGCCTGTCCAGAAGCGCCTTTGACCAGATT
This sequence comes from Syntrophomonas sp., assembly GCA_003558625.1. Lineage (GTDB taxonomy): Bacteria > Bacillota > Syntrophomonadia > Syntrophomonadales > Syntrophomonadaceae > PWPP01. The sequence continues at coordinate 21,114 of PWPP01000052.1, read as the reverse complement.
ATCAAGGGCTGAAATCAAAATAACCCTGGAGCTGACCGGATCTACAAAAACACCGATATCTACATAATTACTGCCATATACCCACTTGCTGTTAGGCATAACCCCGGGAGAAAGAATGCGGATAAAAGGCTCCTGCCGGTAGTTTTCCTCCAGGACTGTCCGTACCCCGGATGCATCGACTCCCGGAGCCAAACGGGCATAAATCGTGGTTAAAATGCCCCGGCTCATGGGTATCAGGTGAGGAGTAAAACATACCTTCACCTGGTCCCCGGCAGCAAATGTTAATTCCTGCTCCATTTCCGGACCGTGACGATGGGTGCCCACACCATAAGCCCGCACCCCGTCATTGACTTCACAGAAGTGATTGATCAGACTGGGTCCCCTTCCTGCACCGGATACCCCCGTTTTCGCATCTATAATAATATGATCCCTTTCCACCATACCCGCTGCCAGCAGCGGGGCCAAGGGCAAAATAGCCCCGGTGGGAAAACAACCCGGATTCGCCAGGATATCCGCTTTTCGGATCTGCTCCCGGTATATTTCCGGTAATCCATATACAGCCCCGGGCAGAAGTTCCGGTGCCTGGTGTTTAAGGTCATAATATTCTTGATATAAAGTAGGATCCTTAAGGCGAAAATCAGCCGCCAGATCCACACAACGGATACCGGCCCCAGACAATTCCCGGACAATGGGAACCGAAAATCCATGGGGAATGGCCAAAAAAACAGCCTGGCAACAGCTTTTTATTTTATTTAAATCCTCTTCTTCACAGAGCAAATCACTGAACCCTCTAAGATGAGGATAGATCTCATGGATCTTGCGTCCCACGTGATCAATCGAAGCAATAAAGACCGGGTTCAGCTGTTCATGCCCCGCCATCAGTCTTAACAAATCCGCCGCGGTATAACCGTCCCCTATGATGGCAACATCAATCATCACTACGCCTCCTTTTTAAATACAGTAATAATTATACAAAGTATTGTATATTGATGCAAGCTGTAATTTCATTTATTAAGGAGTACATTCAGGGACAGTTCTTGAATTGAATGGCATTAAACTTCAAAATGGCATGCTGGGTTTACCAAGCATGAACGAGAACCTGCGGTTTTGGTTCAGGTTAAAAAAAATATAGATTCCATACCAGGTCATTTTACATTTTGTCTCCTTCGCCAATGGGTTTAAGAGCAACACATTACCAGGCAGAAACATCTACCTTTTTGTACTTCGGATGGAAGAGTGTTTCAAAAAATTTGTCTTTCCCGATCTCTTATTTAAACCGGGCTTTTTTGATATTTTTCCACACTTTTTATAGGCCCGGACATTGCCTTGATGGCTTTTCAACCTGGTCTAAAACTCCGGGATCGCATATTCATCCCAGGTGCCGGTCCCAGTGGCCCTGCCTACGACGAGCAAATTCAAAACCCACTGTCACCCCCGTTAAGTTGCCCTGGTCTTACCCCTCTAAAAGGCTCTGGTATGTTTGATCCTTAAAGCCGATAATGATCTCTTGACCATCCGTTAATATCGGCCGTTTTAATATCCTGGGGCTGCCTTTGACAACCTCTGCGATTTCTTCCCCGCTAGCCGTAGTTATGTCCGCGGTCAGATTTTTGTAATCCTTGCTCTTGGGATTAATCATCTGGTACAAAGCCATTCCTGCCATTTCAGCCATGCTTTCCAATTCCTTTAATCCCGGGGGATCCTTCATTAAATCCCGGTATGTATACATCATGCCTTTCTCTTCCAGCCAACCCTTGGCTTTGCGGCACGTGGTTCAGTTGTTGACACAATAAAAAGTCAATTTTTTATGGTCCATAATAATACCCCTTCCTTTATCAAGGCACCTGCAATCCGTATGTATGGTCTCTTTTATTATATCTTTTTCTTCCCATCGGGTAGCGGTTACCGCTTGTTGTTCTCACGGTTTTTTTTAAACTTACATGCATAATTTTTGACAAACTCCATGGCCAAATGAAATAACCCCCAAATCATAATTGGAGGTTAAACAAGCCCTGATGCAGTTTTTTCTAATGTCTGGATTAACGCTTTGAGTATTGGGGTGCTTTTCTGGCTTTATGTAATCCATATTTTTTTCTTTCCTTCATTCTGGGGTCGCGTGTTAAATACCCGGCTTGTCGCAGTTGAGGTCTTAAATCAGGATTCGCACTTACTAGTGAACGGGCGATCCCTAATTTTATCGCTCCTGCCTGTCCGGTTACTCCTCCTCCATGAACCCGGCATATTACATCAAATCTTCCCATCATATCTGTAAGTTCCAACGGCTGCTGGACAATCAATCTATTAGTTTTATTGGGGAAAAAATCTGTAAATGACCTGTTATTAATAATGATATTCCCGTCACCAGGCACTAATCTTACCCTGGCTACAGCGGTTTTTCTTCTGCCGGTTCCCCAGTAATTTACCTTCGCCATATCTATCCTCCTTAACCTCTAAGCTCCCATATTTCCGGTTTTTGCGCTTCATGGGGGTGTTCTGGGCCCCGGTATACTTTTAGTTTGGTATACATTTGGGCTCCCAATTTGTTATGGGGTAACATACCTTTTACGGCTTTTTCTATGATTCTCTCAGGTTTCTTTTGCAGCATCACTTTAAAGTCTATTTCTTTCAAACCTCCGGGATACCCGGTATGATGATAATATTTCTTCTTGTTCATTTTGTTGGCGGATAACTTTACTTTTTCGGCATTAATAACCACAATACAATCTCCGGTATCAACATGGGGGGTATACGTCGGCTTGTGTTTCCCCCGTAAAATATGGGCTATTTCTGATGACATTCTGCCTAAAATCTGATCCGTAGCATCTATAATATACCATTTTCTTTCTACTTCCGCTGGTTTAGCCTGATAGCATTTCACGGTTTTCCCTCCTGTTTAAAAAGGTTCTGGTTCCTGATCATAATCTTTATTCCCTGTTTGTTAACGGGTCAGGAAGCAAACAGGTAAAAAAGGACTACCTATAAATAATATATAAAAAACACGACCTTTGTCAAGGACCCGCGCCGGTTTTATTCGTAACGCACATTCATTAAATATAATCCCTGGGGAGGTGCAGTAACCCCGGCCATATTACGATCCTGGCCGGCAATTATTTTTTGGATGTATTCTGGGTCATAATCACCCCGGCCTATTTCCAACAGAGTCCCTACGATATTGCGTACCATTTTATATAAAAACCCATCCGCCTCAATACAAAAATGCAAAATATCACCGATTTCTTCCCACAGACATTTGGTTACCTGCCTCTCAAAGTTTTTCACCCCGGAGCCACTGGCACAAAAAGCCTTGAAGTTTTGCCGCCCGACCAACAATCTTGCTCCCTCCTGCATCGCTTTAACATCCAGGAGTTCAGTGTTGCAAAATGCATAATTTCTAAAAAAAACCCTGCCCGGTTGGCTTCGGTATATCAAATAACTATACGTCTTTTTTGATGCCTGAAAGCGGGGATGAAAATCCCCGGCTGCCGCACTGCTTTCTAAAACCCGGATGTCCGGCGGCAGCCTGCTGTTTAATGCTGCGGAAAAACGAAATGGTGGAATCGTGGCCACAGTATCAAATGCTATTACCTGCCCCCGGGCATGAACCCCGGCATCCGTGCGTCCTGCAGCTGTTATCCTGGTAGGGTGTCCGGTCAGCTGTAACAGTTTGCTTTCGATTTCCCGTTGGATGGTATGGGCATTTTCCTGTACCTGGAATCCATGGTACCCGGAACCGTCATACTCAATAATCATTCTAATTCTCTGCATTTTCCTGCTCTCTACCCCCATAAACCCTACCCTTGTTTCTATCCGGTCGGGTGTCTTGCTGCATACCAAGCCATCCACTTTTTTAGTCCCAGCTTATCCCTGGGGTTTATAAAGGCGGCCCGTTGGTATAAAAATTAGCTTCGATTATGGCATATGCACATCATGCTATATGATTATGCTCCTGGGAAAAAAATAAGACTCAAACTAGTGATAAGAATAAGCAGGGTGGCGATATAATCCCAGGAACCTAATCTTAGTTCTTTTAGCCTGGTTCTGCCCTGCCCTCCCCTATAGCCCCTGATTTCCATGGCTTCTGCCAGGGTAGTGGCCCGGTTTACTGATTGGAGGAAAAGGGGAACCAGCAGGGACACCATGATCCTCCATTTATGTCTCCATGGAGCATTTTTTATGTCGGCTCCCCGGGAAAGCTGGGCTTTGTGTATTCTTTCCCCTTCCTGCAATAAAATGGGGAAAAAACTTAAGGCTATGGTCATAATCATTACCAGTTCATGTACCGGAAGTCCTATTCGTTTTAAAGGATTAAGCAGGTATTCCAGCCCCTTGGTTAAATCCGACAAAGTGGTGGTGAATGTCAACCATTGGGCTAAAAACAGCACCAACAAAATGCGCCACATAAAACTCCCGGCCTGATCCATCCCTTCCCGGCTGATGTTAATCAGTCCCAGGTCTAAAAGCACCTGCCCCTGGATAAACAAAATCTGGAGCAGAGCGATAATGCAAAGAAGCCAGATGAACGGCTTCAGTCCCTGCCAGTAATACCGCAATGGAATTTGGCCGGCTCTTAGCATGAGCAATAGCAAAAAGGTTAGAGCTGATATTTTATAGTAATCCTGCAGGATAAATGCCAGGGGCATGAACACCACAACACAAAATAATTTTACCCGGGGATCCAGGAAGTGAATTATAGATTCTCGAGGTATATATTGTCCCAGGCTGCGATTAAGAACCATTTTTCATTCCCCTTTGATGACCCGGGCTATTTCCTGAGCAGTTTCCTCAATATTACGGACCCTATTTTCCAGAGGCCAGCCCCGGTTTTGAAGCAGGTGTATTACTTCCATACTCACGGTGGGATTTAAACCGGCCTGGGGGAGTACATGCAATTTGTCCATTAACATAACCGGAGATACATCTAAAAATATTCCCCCCCGCTGCAAAATAATAATCCGGTCTGCCACTTCCAAAAAGTCCTGCAAGCTGTGGGAGGTTGCGATAATAGCCGTATTTTTTTTTTGCTGCATATGAAGGATGACTTCCCGGACCTGTTCCCGTCCTCCGGCATCCAACCCGGCCATGGGCTCATCCAGAAGCAGGTAATCCGGCTCCAGGGCCAAAATACCGGCCAGGGCAATCTTTTTCTTTTCACCGCTGCTCAGGGAATTAAGCGGCCGATTTTGGTAGTGGGGTAATGATAACCCCACCAGCTCAAGGGCTTCCCGGACTTTTTGTTTAATTTGCAACCGGTCTAATCCTAAATTTCCGGGGCCAAAGGCTACCTCGTCAAAAACCTTAAGCTCAAACATCTGTTCTTCCGGGTACTGAAATAACAATCCGGCTTTCCTCCGCAAACGCTGCAGGTCAACACCCCGGGCCTTTCCCGTATCAACACCATCTATCAGAACCCGCCCCTGTTGGGGGATCAGCAATGCATTCATCAGTTGTAATAGGGTTGATTTACCGGAGCCTGTTTCTCCATACAGGGCCACCATTTCCCCTGCATGGATCTCCAGGGTAATAGATTTTAGTGCCGCGTAAGCCCATTGACTCCCTGCCTGATAGGTAAAACTCAGATTTTCAATCTTAATCGGCATAACTCCTCCACCAGGTCTTCCGTCTTTAAAAAGTCAGCTGGAACAGTCCATGGAAGTTGTACATTTAAAGCGGCAATCAATCGTGATATTCCGGGAGCTTCTAAACCCGCTGCTTTTAACCGGTCCGGCCGGGAGAATATTTCTGCAGGGGTTCCCTGCAGGGCCAGTGATCCCTCATGCAAAACAATAACCTGGTCCGCATTGATTGCTTCTTCCAGGTTATGAGTTACCAATATGATGGTTAAGCCTTCCTGTTGCCTGAGGCGGACAAGGGCTTGGATTACCTCTTTCTGGCCTCGGGGATCAAGCATAGAGGTCGGTTCGTCCCATACCATATATTCCGGTTTCATGGCCAGCAACCCGGCAATGGCTGCTTTTTGTTTCTGCCCCCCGGATAGCATTTGTAAAGAATAGTACCTGTAATCCTCCATGGAAACCATTTTTAATGCCTGATCAACCCTTGCTTTGATCACAGGTGGGGCCAGCCCCATATTCTCCGGACCAAAAGCAACGTCTTCCTCTACCTGGCTGCAGACAAACTGATTATCGGGATTTGGAAAAAGGAGCACCATTTTTTTTTTAGTGCTGCCCGGCATTCGGGATCACGGCTATCCAAGCCATCTACCACCACTGTTCCCTGGTCTGGCAGGAGCAAGCCTGTCAGCAAACGGGCCAAGGTGGATTTCCCCGATGCATTGGGTCCCAAAATAGCGGTAAACTTTCCCTTTTTCAGGTAAAGAGAAAGATGATTTACCGCTTGAATTGAGCTTTTTGGATAGGTATAACTTACCTGGTCCAGACGTATCATGCCTAATCGATTAGTTCAATAATGGCCATGGGTGCCCCGTCTCCTCTGCGAAAACCGGTTTTTATAACCCGGGTATACCCTCCCTGCCGTTCACGATAACGGTCCGCTATTTCTGTAAAAAGTTTATATACTACAGCATCGTCCATCAAATAGGAATGGGCCTGCCTGCGGGAATGTATATCTCCCTTTTTTCCCAGGGTGATCATCTTTTCCACAATTTTTTTAATATCTTTCGCTCTGGTTTCTGTCGTTGTCATTTTTTCAGCGGCCAACAAGGACGTAGCAGCATTTCTCAGCATTGCTCTCCTGTGGGCACTTCTAAGGCCGAACTTACGATAACTCACCGGGTGTCCTCCCTTCTATTCTTCCGGATTCTTAAAAGAAAGCCCTAGTTCTTTTAGCTTCCTTTCTATCTCTTCCAGTGATTTTTGCCCCAGGTTCCTGATCTTGCTCATTTCTTCCCGGGTTTTTTCCACTAAATCGCCTACGGTGTTTATATTGGCCCGTTTCAGGCCGTTGGACCCACGCACAGATAATTCCAATTCTTCAATGGGCATTTCTAAGATTTTATCTTTCTTTTCTTCTTCTTTTTCCACTAAAATTTCCACTTTGGAATAGGTGTCATCTATTTCCGTAAACAGTTTAAGATATTCAATAATAATCTGGGCAGACAAACTTATCGCTTCTTCAGGACTGATACTACCATTGGTCCAAACTTCCAGGGTTAATTTATCGTAATCCGTCCTTTTTCCTACCCGGGCATTGTCTACGGTGTAGTTTACCCGCACTGCCGGCGTGAAAATGGAATCAATAGGTATTTGCCCCACAATATTTAATTCTTTAATTTCTTGCTGTTCCGCACTAACATATCCCCGCCCTCGCTCCACCGTCATTTCCATATTCAGTTGGCCATCTTCATCTAATGTGGCAATATGCAAATCAGGGTTAAGCACCTGGATTTCTGAATCCACTGCGATATCTCTGGCTTTTACTTCTTTAAGCCCTTGCTGTTCTAGGTGGATGGTCTTGCGTTCGGCACTGCCGTAATTCAAAACTAATTTTTTTATGTTAAGGATGATCTCGGTAGTATCTTCAACTACTCCGGGGATGGTTGAAAATTCGTGGAGTACCCCCTCAATCTTAACTGCTGTAACGGCGGCTCCAGGCAGAGATGATAACAATACCCGGCGCAGGGAATTCCCCAGGGTAATGCCATAACCTCTCTCCAAAGGCTCAATGACAAACTTGCCATAGTGTTTTTGCGGGTCATTTTCCACACATTCAATTCTTGGTTTTTCTATCTCAAGCATTCAATTATCTCCTCCTTGAATGGTCTTAGAGGTTGGACTAACAAGAGATATTTAACGAGAGTAAAGCTCAACAATCAGGTTCTCTTTTATGTCCAATCCAATCTGCTCCCGGGTGGGATAGCCTACAACACGCCCGGTGAGATTTTCAGCATCAATTTCCAGCCATTCCGGAGGGGTTTTATATGCTGCCTGGGCTTTAATTTCCTGTAATTTAGGAGAATCCTTGCTTTTTCCTCTAACTACGATGACATCGCCAACCTTAACCAGCAGTGAGGGAATATCCGCTTTTTTGCCATTAAGGGTGAAATGCCCATGGTTTACCAACTGCCGCGCTTCTTTGCGCGATGTGGCCAAGCCTAAGCGGAAAATAACATTATCCATCCTTCTTTCCAACAAAACCAGCAGATTATCCCCGGTAACTCCTTTTTGCCGATCTGCTTTTTTGAAGTAGTTACGGAATTGCTGTTCTAAAACACCATAAATTCTTTTAACCTTTTGCTTTTCTCTTAGTTGAATCCCATATTCGCTCAGTTTCTGCCTGCGTCCTTTTCCATGTTGCCCGGGAATAAACGGTCTTCTCTCAATGGCACATTTCTCTGAATAACAACGGTCTCCTTTGAGAAAAAGTTTTTCGGTTTCCCGACGGCACTGCCTGCAGACTGATTCTGTATATCTCGCCACTTAAAAAACTACCTCCTTATACTCTTCTTCTTTTAGGCGGCCGGCAGCCGTTATGGGGAATAGGGGTTACATCTTTAATTAAACTCACCTCTAAACCAGCTGCCTGCAAAGATCTGATCGCAGCTTCACGTCCTGCTCCGGGTCCTTTAACATAACATTCTACTTCTTTCATTCCGTGTTCCATGGCTGATCGAGCCGCTTTTTCTGCTGCCTGCTGGGCTGCAAAAGGCGTACTTTTGCGGGATCCCTTAAAACCGACTGTACCGGCGCTAGACCATGACAATGCATTGCCCCGTCTGTCGGTTATGCAAATAATGGTATTATTAAACGTTGATTTTATGTGGGCGATTCCCTGTTCAATATTCTTCTTTTCACGTCTTTTTATCCTTGTAGCCGTCTTTTTAGCCACGTATTAATCCTCCCTTTTCCCTCTATTTTTTCTTGGCTCCGGATACCCGTTTGGGTCCTTTACGGGTACGGGAATTGTTCTTGGTATTTTGACCCCGGACTGGTAAACCCCTGCGATGCCTTAGTCCCCGGTAACATCCAAGATCCATAAGCCTTTTCAAATTCATTCCGATTTCCCGGCGCAGGTCTCCTTCTACCTGGTACGTTTTTTCCAGAATAGTTCTTAATTTTGCCACTTCATCATCAGTAAGATCTTTCACCCTGGTATCGGGATGGATGCCTGCTTCTGCCAGTATCTTATTGGACAGGGAACGGCCAATCCCATATATATAGGTGAGTGAAACTTCAACTCTCTTATCTCGGGGTAAATCTACCCCCGCGATCCTAGCCATCTATTTAAGCCACCTCCAATTTATCCTTGTCTTTGTTTATGTTTCGGGTTTTCACAAATGATTCGGACTCTGCCTTTGCGTCGAATCACTTTGCACTTTTCACACATCGGTTTTACGGATGGTTGTACTTTCATCATTAACCTCCTTGCTGTTTAGGGCCTCAGCTTCCTGTCTATTCTTTAAAAGGTTAGTACGTATAGGAGCCATAATGGTTGGAATCTATCTGCTCATCATGTAGTCATCACCCTGTCATTATTTAAAACGATATATAATACGCCCCCGGTTTAAATCATAGGGGGATAATTCAACCATAACCCGATCCCCCGGTAAAATCCGAATATAATTCATTCTCATTTTTCCGGATATATGGGCTAGGACCTTATGGCCGTTTTCCAATTCAACCGTAAACATTGCATTGGGCAGTGGTTCAGTCACAATCCCCTCAACCTCTATCACATCGTCTTTTGCCATTCACCAGACCCTCCTTCCCCGGCTATTTTTCCTTCTCCAATAACGCAATAAGGGTTTTCCTTATCACATGATTCGGTGGTACTTCCCCGCGCTTAAAATACGCTGTCACATTATCAGCTGTTAGTTTGCTAAAATTCAGGTGCTTAATGTTTTTTTTCTTGGGGCTTTCTATCTTTCTTAAATCACCGTCTGCTACTAAAAGATACTGATCATTGGTGCTTCCCACAATGATTAAAGCCTTGCCTTTGTCCCTTCCTGCCTTGGAATAAACAACTCTGCCTATGTATTCCTCCTGCATAAGCTACCTCCCTGGCTCTAACATTGTAAGTATCTCGGGCCCCGTCTCTCTGATGGCGATCGTATGTTCAAAGTGAGCAGAAGCCGTACCATCCTTGGTGGCTACAGTCCATTCATCTATTTTGGTATAAACATCAAATGTGCCGATATTTAACATAGGTTCAATGGCCAGAGTCATCCCGGCCTTAAGAACAGGTCCCCGGTCTGGCCTGCCAAAATTAGGCACGGGTGGGTATTCATGCATTTCCTGACCTATTCCATGTCCGACAAAGTCTCGCACTACCGAATACCCGTGGGTTTCAGCATGCTCCTGCAAGGCGCGGGAGATCTTTCCTAACCGATTGCCTACTTTCGCTTCGGCAATCCCTTTTAGCAGAGCTTCCTCCGTGACCCGAATCAGACGCAACAGTTCAGGATCAACTTTCCCTACAGGTACCGTAATGGCTGCATCACCGGCATAGCCATTTAAAATTACACCAAAATCAATACTGATAATATCGCCTTCTTTAAGCTGATTAGAACAGGGAATACCATGGACCACCTCATCATTTACGGAAGTACAAATAGCTCCGGAAAAAGGTTTTCCTCCATGGGGATGAGGATAATTCTTAAATACCGGTATGGCATTATGTTTCCTGGCTTCGCTTTCTGCTATAGCATTGAGCGCCTTGGTGGTAATACCCGGCTTTATTCTTCTTTTAAGTATTTGCAGCACCCGGGCCACCAATTGTCCTGCTGCTCTCATTTTGACTATTTCATCTTCGCTTTTCAGCCTGATCATTATAAATTCTCCAAAATCCCCTTTATGTCCCGAAATACCTCATCTGCCGGTCTGTTTCCATCAATATTGAAAAGAAGTCCCTGTTCTTTATAGTATTCCAGCAGAGGCAGTGTCTGTTCCAGATATACTTCCAATCTTTTCTTCGCTACATCGCCCCGGTCATCACTGCGATAGGTTAACGATGCTCCGCATTCATCACATATTCCCTCAGCACTCGCGGGATTGAAGTTCAGATGATAAATGGTTTTGCAATCCGGACAGCTGACCCTGCCCTCTATGCGCTCAATCAAAACTTCTTCCGTCACCGAAATATTAATAGCTGCCTCGATCTTTCTTCCTGTATCGGCCAGCACCTGGTCCAGGGCTTCAGCCTGGGGAGTCGTCCGGGGAAACCCGTCCAGCATAAAACCGTCTTGACAATCAGGCTGGGCCAGTCTTTCTTTTACAATGCCAATGGTTACTTCGTCGGGCACCAGCTGGCCCTGGTCCATGTAATGTTTGGCTTTGGTTCCCAGTTCAGTTTTTTGGCTAACCGCCTCTCTGAACATATCTCCTGTCGCAATCACCGGAATGGAATAATGCTGCCGGATAATTTCTGCCTGGGTTCCTTTTCCGGCTCCTGGTGGTCCCATTAATACAACATTCACATATATCCTCTCCTATTTTACAAAGCCTTCATAGCTCCTGAGTAATAAGTGGGATTCTATCTGCTTCATCGTATCCAGGGCTACACCCACCATAATCAATAGTGATGTTCCCCCGAACATGATGCTGGTAATTCCTGTTAAACCGATAATAAAGTTCGGCAATACGGCAATGAGCGCCAGAAAAATACCTCCGGCCAATGTCAGCCGGGATAGAACCCGATCAATATAGTCGGCGGTTGGTCTTCCCGGTCTAATCCCGGGTATAAATCCGCCGTATTTCTTTACATTATCCGCTACTTCTACCGGGTTAAAAATAATGGCCACATAAAAGTAGGTAAAAAATATGATTAACAGACCAAATACCATGTTATAAAGTATGCTGCCAAAATGGAAATACGTATTTAAAAACTGGTTAAGCCAAGATTCCTGTGGCATCCACGATCCGATGGTAGCCGGGAACATCATCAGGGCCATACCGAAGATGATAGGAATAACACCGGCGGTATTCACCTTTAACGGTAAGAAGGTGCTTTGCCCCCCATACATTTTGCGGCCAATTAACCTTTTGGCATACGTTATGGGAATTCTTCTCTGTCCCTCATTAATAGCGATAATGGATACGATGATTAAAAGGGCCAGGATAATAAATAACAGCACATTAAAGTATCCAACGATACCCGCGGCTAATTCTTCTCTGGTTCCGGATATCATGGTCGGGATTCCGGAAACAATACCCGCAAAGATAATAAGGGATATTCCGTTGCCAATTCCTTTTTCTGTAATCATCTCACCCAGCCACATCAGCATGGCAGTACCTGCCGTCAGGGAAAGAGCGATAATCAATACGGTACCCACCCCGGGTGCCATAACCGCACCGATCCGATTTAAAGCTATGGTCATACCGATGGCCTGGATAAAAGCCAGCACCACGGTTCCATACCTGGTGTATTGGGCAATGACTTTTCTGCCTTCATCTCCCTCTTTGGCCAGTTCGTCCAACCTGGGGATCACAACCCGCAGGAGCTGCATGATTATTGATGCATTAATATAAGGGGTTATACTCATGGCAAAAATACTGAAACGTCTAAAAGCGCCCCCTGAAATTATATCAAAAAAACCAAATAACTGCCCGGCCAATAAATCCTGCAATGCTCTGGGATCAATATTGGGTACCGGGATATGTGCTCCTATGCGAAACACCAGGATCATCAACAGGGTGAAAAGAAGCTTTTGCCTCAAGTCACCGACCTTAAAGGCTTGTTTAAAGGAATCTAACAATTAAATCACCTCTACCTTACCGCCCTTGGCCAAAACCTTTTCTTGTGCTTGTTGGCTGATTTTATGCACTTTAAGATTTAATGCCTTTTCCAGATCCCCTTGCCCCAGAATCTTTATCCCTTTTTTCATGGCTTTCACCAATCCCTGGGCCTGCAGTAGTTCCGGGGTAACTTCGGTGCCGTTCTCAAAAACATTGAGGTCTCCTACATTTACAATGGCATACTCTTTTCTAAATTTATTTGTAAATCCCCGCTTGGGAATTCTCCGTTGTAGCGGCATTTGCCCACCTTCGAAACCGAGTCTTACTCCACCACCGGAACGGGATTTCTGTCCCCCATGTCCCCGGGTAGAAGTTTTGCCATGCCCGGATCCGGGACCTCTCCCCACTCTTTTGCTTTTTTTCGTGGATCCAGGGGGAGATTTCATCTGCTCTAATTTCACCTCAAAACCTCCTTACGCTTCTTCTACGGTGACCAGGTGTCTTACTTTATTGATTTGGCCCCATACTATGGGGTTCTCTTCTTTGATCACGCTGTGGTGTAATCTTTTCAGGCCCAGACTCTTGATCGTAGCCCTTTGGCGCTGTGGAAATCCGATTGTGCTTTTAACCCAGGTTATTTTTAATGTTTTCGCCATTTTATATCCCTCCTAGCTCAGCAATTCATCCAGATTGATGCCCCGCTGCCGGGCTACGTCTTCAGCCCTTTTAAGGCTTTTTAAGCCCTGCATGGTAGCATGTACCATATTAATAGCATTGTTTGAACCCAGGGACTTGGTCAAAATATCCTTAATGCCTACTGATTCCAGAACAGCTCTTACCGGCCCACCGGCAATAACACCGGTACCGATAGATGCGGGTTTTAGCATGACTTTCCCCGCCCCAAACCGGCCCTGAATTTCATGGGGAATGGTTCTGTTGTCAATCAGGTGGATCTGAACCATATTTTTTTTCGCGGTTTCTACCGCCTTTCTGATTGCTTCCGGCACTTCAGTTGCCTTACCTTTGCCGGTTCCTACTTTTCCTTCTCCATCACCTACTACCACCAAGGCGCTAAAACTAAACCTGCGTCCGCCTTTTACAACCTTGGCAACTCTCCTGACACTTACGACTCTCTCAATTAGTTCTGGAGCAGCCTGTTCTCTTTCAACCATCATTTACCTCCTAGCCTTTGGTTTTTCCAGCCTTAAAACTTGAGTCCGGACTCTCTTGCTGCTTCGGCAAAGGCAGCCACCTTGCCATGATATTTATAACCGCTTCTGTCAAAAACAACTTTTTCAATCCCTTTGTCTCGCGCTTTCTTTCCAATGCTAGCGCCTACTCTTTTAGCTGCTTCGGTATTGTTTTTCTGTTCCAGATCCCGATTTTCTTGCTCCAGGGTTGAAGCTGCCGCTAACGTAACCCCATTTACATCATCGATAATTTGGGCATATATATGATTAATGCTTTTAAATATACTTAATCTGGGCTGTTCCGGAGTCCCAGATATTTTGCGGCGGATCCGCTTTTTCTTTTTCAGTCTTAACTCATAAGAGCCGGGCTTCTTAATCAAAACCTCGCCACTCCTTTCCAACTGTTATTTTATTCCAGATTTGCCGGCTTTGCGTCTAATAATCTCGTTCTCATATTTTATTCCCTTGCCTTTATAGGGTTCAGGTTTTCGGTTGGCTCTAATGTGTGCTGCGGTATTACCCACCAGTTGCTTATCAATCCCTTTAACTACAATCCGGGTAACTGCAGGCACTTCAAACTCTATACCCTCAGGTGGTTCTACTTCGATGGGATGAGAATATCCAATATTCAGGACCAGTTTATTCCCCTGCATAGAAGCCCGGTATCCTACTCCGACCAATTCCAGTCTTCTCTCAAAACCATTGGTTACACCTTCAACCATATTGGCCAATAAAGCCCGGGATAAACCATGAAGTGATTTATGTTTTTTGCTCTCACTGGGTCTGGTAACCACCATTTGTCCTTCCTCCTGCGCAAAGGTAATATCCACCGGGAACCTTTGCTGCAGAACTCCTTTGGAACCTGTCACCGTAACCAGGTCACCTTCCATCTTGATTTCTACACCTGCGGGTAAACTGATAGGTTTTTTACCAATTCTTGACACAATATACTCCCCTTTCAGCTACCAGATATAACATATGACTTCGCCGCCGATTTTCTCCTGGCGTGCTTTTTTATCCGTCATAAGTCCTCGTGATGTTGACAAAACCGCTGTGCCTAAGCCACCTAGCACCTTAGGGATTTCATCCTTTTTGGCATAGACTCTTAATCCGGGTTTACTGATCCTCTTCATGCCAGTAATAACTTTTTCCTTTGCCGGTCCGTATTTGAGATATACCCTGATAATCCCCTGCTTATTATCTTTAATAAATTCGTAGTTTTTGATATACCCTTCTTCTTTCAATATCGCAGCAATTGCCAGCTTCATTTTGGAACTGGGTATTTCAACGGTTCCATGCATTACCATATTACCATTTCTGATACGTGTCAGAAAATCAGCAATGGGGTCCGTCATGACCATATTTAATCCTCCTTTGCCTTTACCGATTACCAGCTTGATTTAACAATGCCAGGTATTTCACCCTTATGGGCCAGCTGCCTGAAGCATATTCGGCACATACCAAACTTTCGCATATATGCCCTGGGCCTTCCGCATATTTTACACCGGTTATAATTACGCACCTCGAATTTCTGCGGACGCTTTTGCTTGGCTACCATAGCTTTCTTAGCCAATATGTAAACCTCCTATCTAAATGGCATTCCCATAGATTTCAATATAAAACGGGCTTCTTCGTCTGTTTTTGCCGTAGTAACCACTACAACCTCCAGCCCTCTGATCTTGTCAATCTTATCATACTCAATCTCAGGAAATATCGTTTGTTCTTTAATTCCGAGGGCAAAATTTCCCCTACCATCAAAAGCCTGGGGTGATATGCCCCTGAAATCTCTTACCCGCGGAAGAGCAATGTTAATTACCCGGTCCAAAAAATCATACATTCTTTGCCCCCGCAGGGTCACCTTACAGCCGATGGACATACCTTCTCTCAGCTTAAATCCAGCGATGGATTTTTTGGCCTTGGTTACCACTGGTTTTTGCCCGGTTATGATAACCAAATCATTTACTGCTCCATCCAGGGCTTTTGGATTTTGTACCGCTTCTCCTACTCCGACGTTTACCACAATTTTCTCGATCCGGGGAACTTCCATTACATTTTTATATTGGAACTGCTCCATGGCCTTGGGGACAATGTCATTTTTATATAACTCATAAAGCATGGACATGATTTGTTTTTCCTCCTTTCCTGGAGTTTAATTAAATACTTCTCCGCATTTTTTACATACTCTGACTTTCTCTTGTCCCTCCAGGACTTTTTTGCCGATACGGGTAATTTTTTTGCATTTATCGCAAACCAGCATCACATTGGAAGCCTGTAGTGGCTTTTCTATGTTTAATATGCCCCCCTGGGGCAATTTCCGGTTTGGTTTTTGATGTTTTTTGGCCCTATTCACACCTTCAACCACCAGCCGGTTTTCTTTAGGCATGACCATTAAAACCTTTCCCTTTTTCCCTATGTCCTTGCCGGCGATCACCTCAACGGTATCGCCTTTTTTAATTTTCACTAGTCTTCACCTCCATAGTTAAAGGACTTCCGGGGCTAAAGATACTATTTTCATAAAATTTTTATCTCTTAACTCCCTGCCCACCGGCCCAAAAATACGGGTCCCTTTGGGGTTGTTATTATCATCTATGATAACAGCAGCATTTTCCGAAAACGCAATATAGGTTCCGTCAGCCCGCCTGAGCTCTTTTTTGGTTCTTACGACCACGGCCTTCACCACATCACCTTTTTTGACGACTCCTCCCGGTGAAGCTTCCTTCACTGTCGCCACAATTATATCTCCGATCCGGGCATATCTCCTGCCGGAGCCTCCCAGAACTTTAATGCATAAAACTTCTTTAGCTCCAGTGTTATCTCCAACTCTTAGCCTTGTCTCCTGTTGAATCACCGGTATACACTCCCTTCGTAAACCTGGCTTATTGCAACGACTGGGCTTTTCTGATTATGCTTACCAGCTTCCACCGTTTGTCTTTGCTCAAGGGCCGGGTTTCTGTGATTTGTACTTTGTCACCTATGTGAGCCTCATTATTGTGATCATGGGCTTTATATTTTTTACTGGTCTTAATGGTTTTCTTGTATAAAGGATGCTGTTTTACCGTTTCCACGCGCACGCTAATGGTTTTGTCCATTTTGTTGCTGGTTACGGTTCCTATCATCATTTTCCTTTTGCCTGTCTCCACGTATTGACCTCCTTTTAAACCTGCCTGTGCAGGGCTAGTTCTCGCTCCCTTAGAACCGTTTTGCAGCGGGCAATGTTCTTCTTTACATCCCGGATGCGCATGGGATTGTCTAATTGCCCGGTTGCCAGCTGAAATCTTAGATTAAAAAGCTCTTCTTTATAATCTGAAACCTTTTTTCTTAATTCCTCATCGGTATAATCTCTCATATTCTTAGTTTTCACTAGCCTCACCACCCATTTCTTCTCTTTTCACAAACTTGCACTTAATGGGCAGCTTGTGTGCAGCAAGTCGCATAGCTTCCCGGGCCAGAGCTTCCTCTACTCCGGATAACTCGAACATCACCCGCCCTGGTTTTACCACTGCCACCCAGTGTTCCGGGGTCCCTTTGCCTTTACCCATACGGGTTTCGGCCGGCTTGGTAGTAAGAGGGCGATCGGGGAATATTTTAATCCACACTTTTCCTCCCCTTTTAACATGCCTGGTTATGGCTATACGCGCAGCTTCTATTTGTCGGTTTGTTATCCATGCCGGCTCTAAAGCCTGTAATCCATATTCACCATAGGTTATTTCATTGCCTTTGTTGGCTTTGCCTTTGAGCCCGGGCCGGTGTTGCTTTCTATACTTAATCCTTTTAGGGGTCAGCATTATTTTTCTGCCTCCTCCGCTCGTTTCTCCTGAGGCCGTTTTTTCGGCTCTGGTTGTACTTCGCCGCGATTAATCCATACTTTAATCCCAATTTTGCCATAGGTAGTATTGGCCTCAGCTAACCCATAATCAATGTCCGCCCGCAGGGTATGTAGGGGAACTTTGCCTTCAGAATACCATTCGCTCCTGGCAATCTCCGCACCACCAATACGACCTGAAATGGCAATTTTCATGCCCAGGGCTCCGACCCTCATGGTTCTGGCCACACTCTGGCGCATAGCCCGGCGAAAAGAGATTCTTCTTTCCAGCTGCTGAGCTACATTCTCCGCTACAATTTGAGCATCCAGTTCCGGTTTCTTAATTTCCTGGATGTTAACATTCACATTTTTCTGGGTTAAGGTTATCAATTCTTTTTTCAGCTTTTCCACTTCTGTTCCGCCCCGGCCAATGACTATCCCCGGTTTGGCAGTGTGAATGGTTATACGGACCCGGTTCCCGGTTCTTTCGATTTCCACCTTGGATATACCGGCGGTATAAAAGCGGTCTTTTACCAACTTTCTAAGCTTATAATCTTCGTGTAAAAGTTCCGTGTAATCCCGGTCGGAATACCAATTAGAATCCCAGGTTTTAATAACTCCTAATCTAAATCCCTTGGGATGGACTTTTTGACCCACTATTTAACCTCCTTTTCTTTAAGCACAATGGTGATATGGCTGGTTCTGCGACGTTTTACATCTGCTCTTCCATAAGCCCGGGGCCTCATCCTCTTCATGGTTGGACCCTCATCGACTTTGATTTCTGCAATAAACAGTTCTTCGGTATCCATATCATAATTATGCTCTGCATTGGCTACGGCAGATTGCAGCAACTTGTCGATCACCGGTGCAGATCGTTTGTTTACATAACGGAGGATGCCCTTTGCTTCTTTTATATTTTTGCCTCTAACCAAATCAGCTACCTGCCTGGTTTTTAACGGAGATAACCGAATATATCTGGCAACAGCTCTTGCTTCCATTAAACAAATCCTCCCTTCTATCTTGATCTGCTCGACTTCTCTGATTTGCCGGCATGTCCTCTATAGGTCCGTGTTGGAGCAAATTCCCCCAGCTTATGACCTACCATGTCCTCGGTTAAAAAAATGGGAATATGCTTGCGTCCGTCATGGACGGCAATGGTATGTCCTATCATTTCAGGCAGAATGGTAGAACGACGGGACCAGGTTTTAATAACCTTTTTCTGGCCGCTTTTATTCATGTCTTCGATTTTCTTTATTAACTTTTCTTCACAATAGGGTCCCTTTTTCAGTGACCTAGCCATTAAAGATGACCTCCTCTGTGTATTTATTCCTACACCCCTGCTAAGCCGGGAGTTCAGGCTTTTCTCTCCTATTTGCGCTTTCTCACGACCATGTTGTCAGAAGGCTTTTTCTTACGGGTTTTGCCACCGATGGCAATTTTACCCCAGGGTGAAACCGGGTATTTCCTGCCTATGGGAGCCCGACCTTCTCCACCACCATGAGGATGATCCACGGGGTTCATAACTGAACCTCTTACCGTAGGTCTTTTGCCCAGCCAGCGGTTTCTTCCCGCTTTACCTATGGTTTGGTTTTCGTAGTCCAGGTTGCCTACTTGACCGATACTGGCCCGGCAGTTTAAATGCACCAAACGGACTTCACCGGAAGGCAGGCGGACGTGCCCGTAAGCTCCTTCTTTAGCCATCAGCTGGGCTGAAGTGCCGGCAGAACGAACCATCTGTCCCCCCTTGCCCGGTTTTAATTCAATGTTGTGAATGGTGGAACCGGTGGGGATATAGCGTAAAGGCAGAGAATTACCGATTTTGATATCCGCATTGGTTCCTGAAACAACAACGTCTCCCACTTTTAGATGATTGGGAGCCAGGATATAGGCCTTATGCCCGTCAAAATAATGTAAAAGGGCAATATTGGCTGAGCGGTTGGGATCATACTCAATCGCCGCCACTTTCGCCGGAACCTCATCTTTTATCCGTCTAAAATCAATTACCCGGTATAATCTTTTATGACCCCCACCCCGGTGTCTTACCGTAAGCCGTCCCTGGGCATTTCTGCCCCCGGTTTTGCTTAATTTCCGGGTAAGCTTTTTTTCCGGTTCCTTCTTGGTTATCTCGTGATAGTCCATCACGGTCATGTGCCTTCTGCTAGGAGTGGTTGGGTTGTATTTTTTTATGGCCATTTCTATTTTTACCTCCTTAGAGCACCTTCATATAGTATTGTGGTTAAACCCCTTCAAAGAGCCGAATTTTCTGGCCCGTCTTTAGGGTAATTATGGCTTTTTTGCGATCCGGTCTTTTCCCCTGGGTGCGGCCCATGCGTTTTAATTTGCCTTTTACAATCATGGTACGCACTTTTTCCACCTTCACATTAAAGATGTCCTCGATCGCATTTTTTATTTCTGTTTTATTGGCCCTTTTCTCCACTAAAAAAGTATATTTGTTATCATTCAGCAGATCCATGGATTTTTCGGTAATCAAGGGTCTGAAGATAATATCACGGCTGTCTTTCATAATTAAGCAAAAACCTCCTCTACTCTGGAAATTGCATCCCTGGTAATGAGCAGAGTATCATAATGCAGCAAATCATAAACATTTATGAAATCCGCGGGAAGGGTTTTAACTCCCTGCAGGTTGTTGGCCGATTTAGTTACGATAGGGTCTCTATCTGAAGTTACCACCAGGGTTTTGCGCGCTGCATTTAAAGCATCCAGGATGCTAATCATTCTTTTGGTCTTGGGTTCATCCAGTTTCAGCTCATCGACTACTATAATGTAATCATTTTTGCATTTGCTGGACAACGCTGATTTCAAGGCCAACCTTCTCATCTTCTTGGGTAATCTATATCCAAAATCCCGGGGCTTGGGGCCAAAGATGACTCCTCCACCTTTCCACAGGGGACTTCTGATCGTACCTACCCGGGCTCTTCCCGTACCTTTTTGTCTCCAGGGTTTCCTGCCTCCACCCCGGACTTCAGAGCGGCCTTTGGTTGATGCAGTCCCTGCTCTTTTGTTGGCTAACTGCATTTTGACAAAACTGTGCATCACTGCTTCATTGGGCTCAATGCCGAACACACTGTCCTTTAATTCCAGTTCCCCTACTTGGTCTCCGCTCATATTGTATAAAGCAACCTTGGGCATTTTAGTAACCTCCTTCAACTGCGCCTTATGCTTTGACTGAGTCCTTAATGATAACCAGACCACGCTTGGGTCCTGGTACAGCACCTTTAACCAAAATAATATTCTGGTCCGGATATATACTGGCAATTCTTAAACCCTGCACGGTTACCCGATCCCCGCCTAATCTTCCCGGCATTTTTCTGCCTTTAAAGACCCGGGCCGGACCTTTAGCAGCCAGGGAACCGGTTCGGCGATGGTGCTTGGATCCATGGGTCATGTTGCCTCTGGAAAAATTGTGTCTTTTTATGCCACCGGCAAAGCCGCGTCCTTTAGATGTCCCGAC